>CAYZJZ010000052.1:0-7932 GCA_964478905.1 uncultured Eubacteriales bacterium | reverse complement strand
TGGTATTTCCTTTTTTTATTTTTACTGTGACATATCTATTGTAAACCTATAATCATTTTTAATTCAAAAGTATAAGTTCAGTTACTGCTCAAACTTAATTGCTTAGCAAAAGATAAGGTATCCTTTTATGAAATTATAATAACTCTCACACGTCCACCTTTTTCAAGCTCCTTATCGTAATACGCTGAAACATTATACTCTCCACTTAATGCTTCATCCATTGTAGATAAGTTATATTCCGAATTAACTCTAACATAAACAACTACATCGTTTGAAACTTTAAGTTTTTCGCCTTTTGAATTCTCAACATACGAATTATTTACATTTATAATACTTCCCTCAACTTTTTCCAAGTTCTTAATCTTTCCTAAAGTTTGACCATCTAAATAAATCTGAACAGGGCCTTTATCTACTGAAAAAGAAACATTACTATTTGAATAAGATACCGAATTACCATTAACTATACAACTATACGATTCACTATCTTGTCTCTCATTTATGTTTTCTAAAATTCCGTATTTCGCCGTATCTCCAGTAACATCTTTTAATATCATACTTTCTATTTCACCTTTAGAATTCTTAGTAACCAAAGCAACATCTTCTTTGCCTAAATAAACTCCATCTAATCTGTTAGAATATATCTTTTCGGTATTGCCAAACTCATCAACTTCAATTATTTTTATTTCATCGCTTATTTTATTTTTACTTCCTATCGTTTTAGAAGCTAAATCAAACTTACCTGAAATGTCTGTTGTCTTACTGGTAGAATATATTGAAACCTTACCATTTTTATAAGAGACCTTAGCTGTATACCCTACCTTTTTACTATAATTAGTATTAGTTGAAACATCTATTGTCTCTCCGGTTGAAAGAAGCACTGTCGCATAATATGTAACCTTAGTATTTCCGTCAGTTTGCATCTTTTCTTTTTTGCCACTAGATAGTATTACTCCAACTTGTTCTGAATATAAATCTTCTGTTTTATAAACATCAGATATCTCACTATTTCTATCTAATAAAACAGTAACCATATTTCCTAAACTAATTCCGGAAACTCCAAAAGCCTTTCGCGCAGAATATGTAGATAATTTATATGTTTTTCCTGAAATAGTTACAGAAGTCGGTGCTTCTTTATTGGGCAAAATTTCTTCAAGCATTCCAGTTACTTTATCCCTGTATGCCCAAATGGTATTACTGTTTCGGCTATAATACAAAACATCATATTGTTCAATATCGTCAACATCTTTTTTATCTCCATTAATATACACATTAGGATTAGACAAATTAGTTAAATCATATATACCTTGTGATGCATATGTAACAGGTCCTTCTACATTTTTAGACATAACATCTCCCAACGTCACTTTTGATGAAGTCAAATTATATCCTAAAGTTTCTATATATTTCTTTCCAGAAGTTTTTGTCTCACAAGACAAAGCGTTATATATTAATCTATACAAGTTCTCCCTCGTAATATTACTTCCTATTGTTGTATCTACCCCATCTGTAAGTCCTATATCTTTTGCAATTGATAATTGTTCATATGGATACGACTGAGTAAAATCTTTATTGGTATATCCCAATAACTTTAAAGTAGCAGTTACTGCTTCTTCATTTTTTACTATGTTAAGTGGCTTAAATTCTCCGTCAGAATACGCTGTTAAATAACCATTTAAAGCCGCCAGTCTTATATACCCTGCTCCTTCAAAATTATATGGCACATCTGAAAATACAGAAATTCTGTTTGTCGCATCAGCTAAATTCGCATTAGTCGATGCTTTTACTAAAATTTCAGCAAGTTCCTTTCTAGTAATACTAGCATCTATGTCTAAATTGCTGTCTATAATCTCCATACCGCTTAATATAATTAAAATGTCATCTCTTGCTATACTTTCCGCAAATGAAAAATTAACAAACATTGAAAAAATTAATAATGTAATAAATACTTTCTTCACCTATAATCATTCCTTCCTAAAAACATATTTTTAATCGTGCCTTAACGCATCTATCGGGTTAAGTTTTGATGCTTTTGCTGCCGGGAAATATCCGAAAATAATTCCAATTCCCACAGATACAGAAAAAGCAATTATAATTGCATTAACAGATATAACCGTTGTCATATCCAATAATTTGCCGGCAAAAGATGCAACCACACATCCGAATATAATGCCCAAAACTCCGCCTAACGCACTCGTAGTTCCCGCTTCAATTACAAACTGTAATAAAATATCACGGCGTTTTCCACCTAAAGATTTTCTTATACCTATTTCTCTGGTTCTTTCTGTAACAGATACAAGCATTATATTCATAATTCCTATACCACCAACCAGTAAAGATATACCTGCAACTCCGACTAAAACAAGAGTTAAAGTACCGGACAACTCATTAATCTGTTCAAGTGAATCGGCTTGATTATACACATTGTAATAATTAGTATTTCCAAATACACTAAACAAATAAGCTTCTATTTTACTTTGTGCCTCACTAACACAGTCTTTATCTGATGCACTAAAACTATAACTTGAAACTGATGCCATTCTAGATAATCTTGATGCTGTTGTATATGGGATAATCAACATATCATCAGCTCCTCCCTCCTCAGCATCTTGCTTAGCTTTAATAACACCAACAACAGTATACTTTTCGCCGTTTATCTTTATATCTTTTCCAATAATCTCCCCATTTGGAAACAATTCATTAGCGATGTATTTTCCTATAACACAAACCTTTTGTCTTTTTTCAATATCTATGTACTGAATAAATCTTCCGCTTTCTACCTCATAGCTTTTAATCTTATCATAGTACTCACTTGCTCCGTAAACAGTCGAAGTCAAATTCTCACTTCCACGCTTTACAGTCGCAGACACAGTAACAAGTGGCGATACCGCAGATATAACATCATCGTTTTCACTTGCAAAACTCATCATATCTGTCGGAGTAATTTTTGTGTTGTTACCTCGTCCCATAACACTTACCGTTATTAAATTTGTACCAAGCGATTCAAATGACGAAGTCATATCTTTAGAAAAGCCGTCAACTAAACTTACAAGTACAATAACGGCAGCTACGCCGATTATAATTCCAAGCATAGTTAAAAATGATCTAAACTTACTTGTCAAAATGCTCTTTATAGCCAATTTAAATGATTGCTTTACATTCATATTCTTTTTCCTTTCCTACTTTCTAAGCACATTCATCGCTAATTATTTTTCCATCTTGAATTTTTATAATTCTTTTTGCCTCCGCCGCAATCCCCAAGTCATGTGTAATCAATACAATTGTATTTCCTTCTTCATTTAGTTGCTTTAAGAAAACTAAAACTTCTCTACCTGTTTTGGAATCTAATGCTCCGGTTGGCTCATCAGCTAGTATTATGGAAGGATGTGTAGCTAAAGCTCTTGCAATTGAGACTCTTTGCTGTTGACCTCCGGAAAGCTGATTGGGCATATGATGAATCCTGCCCTTTAATCCTACTTTTTCAAGCGATTCCAATACACGTTTTTTTCTTTCTTCCGCAGTCATATTCCGATAAAGTAAAGGCAGTTCAACATTTTCATATACGTTTAGCTTTGCAATTAAATTATACTGTTGAAATATAAAACCTAAAGTTTCATTTCTTATTTCAGCTAATTGATTATCTGTATAATGGCTCACATCTTTACCGTTCAGTAAATATTCTCCACTAGTTGGGACATCCAAAGCTCCGATTATGTTCATACAAGTCGACTTACCTGAGCCGGATTGCCCAACTATCGCAACAAATTCGCCTTTTTCAATTTTAAAAGATACATCATCTACTGCTCTTACTTCACTATCTCCAACGTGATAAATCTTGTAAATGTGTTTAAACTCTATCATAAATTACCTACCTCCCGGCATTCCGCCTCTATTACCACCTTGACCGCCTCCGGAGAAGTTACCTCCGCCACCGCCGCCTGGGAAAGAACCGCCGCCCATATTTCCCATAGGCATAGAACCCATTCCGGCTCCTCCGCCCATTTGACCAAACATTCCGCTGTTTGAAGATGATGATGAACGCGAATTGCTTTCGGTTACGGTAGAAATAACATATACCTCAGCTCCTTCACTAAGTCCTTCTTTTATCTCTATATACTCCGAACTGCTAAGTCCGGTTGTAACTTTTATATATTTATAATCATCCGGTGTATTTCTCATTTCAACAATTTCTCCCGGAACGGCTATCTTATTCTTCTGATTTTCGGAATTCTCAGTAGCTGTCTTGTTTTTATTTACTTCTAATGAATTAGCGTATTCCTCTTTAACCAAAACAACATCTCCCCTTGAAACAGCCGAAGTTGGAACCATAACTACGTCTGTAACTTCTTCAGACACAATTTCCGCAGTTACATTCATTCCCGGCAATAATCCGTCGTACTCAGATATAACTACTGTAACAGGGTAAGTTGTAACTCCACTCGATGTTGAACCGATAATACTTATATTGGTAATTTCTCCTTCGAACTCTTGATTAGTTAAAGCATCAGCTGTGACTATTACCTTTTGTCCAAGTGCAATACTCTTTATATCTAGTTCATCAATACTCATTTCAAAAGATAACTTGCTCATATCTGCAATAACTGCCAAAGTTGTTGACTCTGTTCTTGTAAGCTCGTCTCCTGCTTTATAGTATTTATATGTAACTGTTCCATCTATTGGGCTTATTACAGTGCAGTCATTATAAGCTTCATTAGCTTCCTCTAAAGAAATTTGTGCCTCACTTAATGAAAGTTGTGCAGATTTCTTTGTAAGTAACGTAGAATCATTTTCTATTGTTAAAATCACATCACCCACGTTTACCAAATCCCCACTTGAAAAATTAAGTTTTTCAACATTTCCGGATGTTTTAGATGTTAATACTGTTTCATTTTTATAATTAGCTGTTCCGGTAGAATTACAAGCATAATTTCCAATTATAGCTGAAACTAATTCGCCAGATACCAAGTTTCCAGGATTTTTAAAGCTTATTTCAACATCGGTAACTATTGCACCGTAAGAATTTGTATATTTTCCTGTTGCTACATTTTCAACAGTTCCTTCAATTTCTTCTCCTAAAAGCTCTAAATATACTTTCGCGATAGTTCCTTTATTTATGTATTTTGCATCTGTTGCCAAAAACGGTAACTTCACCGTAAACGTATTAGAATCCACTAAATCAGCTATTTTTGTTCCGTTATTTATGCTATCTCCTTCTTCAACATATAAATTAGCAATTCTGCCGGAGAACGGAGCTTTTAATGTTAGATTTTCCACATTGTCTATTGCTTGTTCGTAAGACATTTTTTGCTTTTCCAATGAATTTTGGGCTTTTGTAATGTTATTTTTTGCATCCGTATTGTCTATTACATATAATAAATCACCTTTTTTGTATTCTTGACCTATTTCTACGTTGTCTGATAATATTTCACCTGTGACGGTAGTTACTATCGTATAATCCTCTATTGGATTTACCGTACCCGATCCGCTTATTGTATTACTTATGTTGCCTTTTTGTGCCACTACTTTAGTTATAACTGTCTTTGTAGTATTTCCGCCTTTCGAGAAAGCAAAGACCACACCTCCGATTAGTACTAAAACAGCCACTCCGATAATTATTATTTTTTTCTTTTTTTGCATTAGTAAAATGCACCCCCTAAGTCTTTTCTTGTTTTTTAGTATAAACTCAAAATGTGATGTAATTGTGAAGACTTAAAGTTAGTTTCTTGAAATTACGGTGATTTTAAGTTTTAATTATATTCTAATTTTTTATGCATATTCTTATTTAAAGGGGGGAAAAGATATGTTTTTTATAATTTCTAAACGCAAAGCGATTTTTACTTTTATTATAATAGCATTACTCGTTATAGCAATCATATTTCCGTTTGCTCAAGTTGAAAGTACAGATAACAGAATGCCAATTATTATGTATCACAATATTTCAGAAATAAAAAATATGTTAGGACCTTATGTTATATCCGTCGAACAACTTGAAAAAGATATGATTTATATAAAAGATAACGGATATACCACTATCTTAATGCAAGACATAATTGATTTCGTAAAAGAAGGTACACCTCTTCCGGATAAACCTATAATGCTTACATTTGATGATGGCCATGAAGGCTGTCTTAAGTATTTGCTTCCTCTTTTAGAAAAATACGATATGAAGGCTGTTGTCTCAGTGGTTGGAAGTTTTTCAGATTTTTCTGAGAAAGAATCTTGTAATGTAGCTGAATACTGCTATCTTACTTGGAATGACATAAAAGAACTTGCTAAAAGTCCAAGAATTGAAATCCAAAATCATACTTACTCTCTCCATTCAAATGCTACAAGACAAGGTGCAAAAATAAAGAAAGGGGAAAGTTTGAACGATTACAAAAGAGTTCTTGAAAATGATCTTTCTTTGCTTCAAGACAAAATTTTTGAAGTTACCGGAAAAAAGCCAACTACGTTTACATACCCTTTTGGCCATTTATGTAAGGAATCTGTGGAAATTTTGGAGGAGCTTGGTTTTTGTGCTGCACTTACTTGTAGTGAAACTCAAGTGGATTTAGACAACATAAATTTGTTTAGATTAGGACGTTTCAACAGACCTTATGGAAAAAGCAGTGAAACATTTTTCAATTTTGTATTAAGCCATTAATTTTTTTATCTATTATTTCTGTATAAATAGTGGTAGAATATATGAACATAAGGGGTGAAAAATTATGGAAAAAGTATGGAATGTATCTATGGATGTAAATACTGAAAATTTTATTTATAATTATAAACAAATAAAAAATTTTGTCGGTGAAAATGTAGATATAATGCCGATTTTTAAGGATAATGCATATGGGAGTTTTATTAATCATAATGTAGAGCTTATGAACAAGCTAAATATAAAAATAATCGGTGTTGCAATTATAGATGAAGGAATAAAACTTAGAGAACTGGGTTACACAGGAGATATTTTAGTCTTAAATCAGCCATTTTTTGAAGAAATGTGCTTTGCTGATAAATATGATTTAACTGTGTCTATCGCTTCTGTTTCTTTACTAAATAAGCTTATTAATTCTAATGGAAATTACAAAATTCACATAGAAATCGAAACAGGTATGGGGCGAACCGGGCTAAAATTGGAAGAACTTTCTGAATTCTTAGAAATTGCTAAAGCTTCTGAAAATATTCTAATTGAAGGAATATTTACTCATTTTTCTTCAAGCGATTCAGATTTAAATTATACAAATAAGCAACTTGCCACATTTGCTAAAGCTGTAAATATGGCTAAAGAAAAAGTTAGTCTTAAATTTATACATTGCTGTAATTCTGCGGGAATAATTAATTTTCCTAATGCTCATTTTAATCTTGTACGTCCCGGGCTTATATTACTTGGCTATTATCCGGACAACACATTAAAAAATAAAATTCACTTAAAACCTGTACTTACTCTAAAATCAAAAATTTCATTTCTAAAAGAAGTACCGGAAAACACATATATAAGCTATAATCAGGACTTTTGCACTAAGCGTGTATCTAAAATTGCTACTGTCCCTATCGGATATGCCGATGGAGTTAGAAGGAGCTTGTCTAACAAAGGGAATGTAGTAATAAACGGGAAGATAGCCCCAATTGTAGGCAAAATTTGTATGGATTGTTTTATGGTAGATGTAACTGAAATTAACGCTAAAGTAAATGATGAAGTTTATATTTGGGATAACGAAAAAATTACAGTAGAAGATATTGCAAGAATGTATGATACAATAAATTATGAGGTTATTTCTTCTTTATCTAATCGAATTCCACGAAACTTTATTTAACGCAAAAAACTGTTCCCAATCAGTTAATACTCCGTTTGTACCATCAAAATTTTCTAAAAATATTCTTTCAATAATTGTAAAAGTAAAAAGAGGCTGTCCTAAAATAGTGACGCCTTAACAAAAAATCCAGCTCGAAAGA
>CAYZJZ010000051.1:0-7953 GCA_964478905.1 uncultured Eubacteriales bacterium | reverse complement strand
TTGTTGACTTTTAGTGTCGAAAAAGATAGAATTAAACCGATGACGATTTTTTAATTGATAGTGCCAAGAAATGAGAATATAACCTCGTTTTAGGCTATATAATCCAGTTAACAAAAAGAATTATATAAAGGAGAGAAAATTTATGAGAGATGTTAATGAAATGGTAAATGAGTTAGCAGTCAAGGCTGAGAAAGCTTTAAGAGAGTATATGCTCCTTGACCAAGAACAAGTTGATAAGATTGTTAATGCGATGGCGCTAGCCGGACTTGATCATCATATTGAATTGGCTAAGATGGCTATTGAGGAGACAAACAGAGGTGTATATGAGGATAAAGTTATTAAGAACATTTTTGCTACTGAGTATATATGGCATTCAATAAAGGACGAAAAGACTGCCGGAATTATTGAAGAAAATGAGCTTGAGGGATATGTTGAAGTTGCTGAACCTGTTGGAATTGTTGCAGGGGTTACGCCTGTTACTAATCCTACATCTACTACTATGTTTAAATCTTTAATTTGTGCAAAGGCTAGAAATCCTATTATATTTGGATTTCATCCGTCTGCTCAACAATGCTCAAAACGAGCTGCGGAGATTTTAAGAGATGCTGCTGTTAAGGCCGGCGCTCCTGAAGATTGTATTCAATGGATAGAAGAGCCTTCAATTGAAGCTACAACTGCTCTTATGAATCATCCTAGTATTTCTCTTATTTTGGCAACCGGTGGAGCTGGAATGGTAAAGTCTGCGTATAGTTGTGGAAAGCCTGCTTTAGGTGTTGGACCGGGTAATGCTCCTTGTTATATAGAAACTACGGCTAAATTAAAGAGAGCTTGTACTGATTTAATGCTTTCTAAGACTTTTGACAATGGTATGATTTGTGCGTCTGAGCAAGCTGTTGTTGTAGATAAAGTTGTAAAGGCTGCTTTTGAAGAATATATGAGAGAAAATGGTTGCCATTTCTTAAGTGAAGATGAAATAGGAAAACTTACTGAATTTATGATGCCTGAAGGTAAACTTAATTCTAAGGTTGTTGGTATGCCGGCAGCTAAAATTGCTGAGATGGCAGGAATAAATGTAGATAGTAAAACAAAGATTTTAATAGCTAAGCTTGGTGGTGTTGGTCCGGAATATCCATTATCTCGTGAAAAGTTATCTCCTGTACTTGCTTACTATGTTGTTGAAGACTATAAAGAGGGATTTGAAGTATGTAAGAAAATTTTGGATTTTGGAGGACTTGGACATTCTGCTATTATTCATAGTACTAATGAAGAAATAATTAAAAAGTTTGGCGAAGCTATGAAGGTTGGAAGAATAATTGTTAATTCGCCTTCTTCTCAAGGTGCGATTGGTGACATTTACAATACTAATACTCCGTCGCTAACACTTGGTTGTGGTTCTTATGGACACAACAGCACAACATCTAATGTATCTACTGTAAACCTAATAAATAAGAAGAAAATCGCAGAAAGAAGGGTTAATATGCAATGGTTTAAAATTCCGCCGAAGATTTATTTTGAGAAAGATTCAATTCAATATTTAGAGAATATGGAAGATATTTCGAGAGCATTTATCGTTACTGATCCAATGATGGTAAAACTCGGATATGTAGATAAGGCTTTATACTATTTGAGAAAGAGAGAACAATACTGTCACTCAAAAATTTATTCAGATGTTGAACCGGATCCGGATGTTGACACGATTATGCGTGGGGTAGCTGAGATGCGTGATTTTAAGCCTGATGTTATTATCGCTATCGGTGGAGGGTCTGCAATTGATGCGGCAAAGGGTATGTGGTTATTTTATGAGCATCCTGATGCTACATTTGATGGACTAAAACAAAAGTTTATGGATATTAGAAAGAGAGTAGTTAAGTTTCCTAATTTGGGTCAACTTGCAAAATTTGTTGCTGTTCCTACAACGAGTGGTACAGGTAGTGAGGTTACTGCATTTGCGGTTATTACTGATAGAAAGAACGGAAATATTAAGTATCCTTTGGCTGATTATGCGCTAAAGCCTGATGTTGCCATTATAGATCCTCAATTTGTAATGAGTCTTCCTAAGTCTGCAACAGCTGATACGGGTATGGACGTCTTAACACACGCGTTAGAAGCATATGTTTCTAATATGGCGAGCGATTATACAGACGGACTTGCGCTTCAAGCGATTGACTTAGTATTTGATTATTTAAAACGTGCTTATGAACATGGCCAGGAAGATGAAAAGGCTAGAGAAAAAATGCACAATGCGAGCTGTATTGCCGGAATGGCGTTTACTAACGCGTTCTTAGGATTAAATCACAGTATGGCGCATAAATTGGGAGGAGAGTACCATATTCCTCATGGTAGAGCTAATGCGGTATTACTTCCATATGTTATTAAATATAATGCGACAAAACCTACTAAATTTGCTACTTTCCCTAAATATGAATATTTTGTTGCTGATGAAAAGTATGCAAAAGCTGCTAGATTTATAGGGCTTGCCGGAAATACGACACAAGAAAGTGTAGATAATTTAATTAAAGCAGTAAGACAACTTATGAAAGATTTGAATATGCCGCTTTCCATTAAAGAATGTGGTGTTGATGAAGAAGTATTTATGTCCGGCTTAAGAAAACTTGCTGAGAATGCTCATGATGACCAATGTACCGGAGCAAATCCAAGATATCCTCTTGTTGAAGAAATTATGGAAATTTACAAACAAGCTTATTACGGAGAAGAAAATTAGAAGGGAGAATGTAGTTATGATATTAAAAGTGTGTGTAGGAAGTTCTTGTCACTTAAAAGGTTCTTATGATGTTATTGAAAAATTTAAGGAATTAATAAAAAGATATGATGTTGAGGATAGGATAGAATTACAAGCAAGTTTTTGCCTTGGCCATTGCTCTGAGGGAGTTACGGTTAAGGCTGATGATAGATTTATATTAAATGTTAATGGTGATAATGCTGAGGAGATTTTCACTAATGAGATATTATCTTCTGTAAACGGTTAGGAGTGAGAGCTTTATGGAGGAATATTTAGAGTTTAAGAATGCACAATGTAAAGACTGCTATAAATGTCTAAGAGAATGCCCCGTAAAAGCTATAAAAGTTGTTGACCATCAAGCTAAAATCATAAAAGAAAGGTGTATTTTGTGTGGCAAATGTACTCAGATTTGCCCGCAAAATGCAAAGAGAGTACACAGCTCCAAAGATGAAGTAATGGAACTTATAAGAAATAATAAAAAAGTTGTCGCAAGTGTTGCTCCTTCGTTTATTTCCAGTTTTAAGGTAAGCGATTTTTCCGTTATGAAAATTGCTTTGTGTAAGCTTGGCTTTTTTGATGCGGAGGAAACTTCTATCGGAGCTAATGTAGTAGTTCAAGAGTATGAAAAGCTGTTAAAGAGTGGAAAGTTTAAGAATTTTATTACTTCGGCTTGTCCGGCGATAAATAGAATGATACAGATTTACTATCCTAATGTATTACCTTATTTAGCGCCTGTTGATACTCCTGCAATTGCACATGCAAAGTTGATAAAAGAAGCGGATAAAGACGCGAAAGTGATTTTTATCGGGCCGTGTATTGCTAAGAAGATGGAAGGTAAAGAAAGTGAAGTTATAGATGGAGTACTCACTTTTGAAGAACTTTTAGAGTTGTTTAATGAAAATAATATTGACTTAACAATGATTTCTAATGTTCCGTTTGAGGAAAATAAAAAAGTTACCAATAGAGCAAAGTATTTTCCAATCAGTAGGGGAATTATAAAATCTTTTTCAAAGTTACCGGAGGGGTATGAGTATATTGCGGTAGATGGAGTAGAGCGCTGTTTTGAAGTATTAAACAGCATACCTGATTTATCAGGGATATTTCTTGAGATTAACAGTTGCTCGGGAGCTTGTATAAATGGTCCTTGTAGTTTGACTAAGGAAAAAGAATGTATTAGTTCTAACGCTACTATAAGAAGTTATGTGAAGAAAGAGCTTGAAAATGGCAATGGAAACGAAAAGGTAGACTATGATTTAGACGTCTCAAAAGAGTTTACAAGACTTAGAGCAGGAGATATACCGGGTACAGATAAACAAATTGAAGCTATTCTTGCTAAAACCGGTAAACTAAAGCCGGAAGATGAACTAAATTGTGGGGTTTGCGGATATTCTACTTGCCGTGCTAAGGCTTGGGCTGTACTGAACGGATATGCAGACATTGATATGTGTTTACCGTATATGAGAAAAAAAGCGGAGTCTATGTCGTATGAAATTATTCAAAATAGTCCTAATGGAATTATTGTAGTAGATAATGAACTTAAAATTGTTGATATAAATGCAAAGGCTATGGAACTTGGTGGTATTACCGGATATGACGTTAAGGGGAAATATGTTGTTGATTATTTTGAGCCGACAGATTTTGTATTTGCATTAAATGATGAAAAGAATGTAGTCAGAAAGAAAATGTATATTCCCAAAACTAAGTCATATGTGGAATTATCTATAACGTATTTAAAAGAGCATAAGACTATGTTTGCTATTATGAAAGATATTACTAGTGGTGTAAATTACAGTGAGAAGTTAAATAGTGTAAAACAGGAAACTTTTAAGACTACTGATGAAGTTATCAATAAGCAAATGAGAGTAGTACAAGAGATTGCGTCGTTACTTGGAGAGACTACGGCTGAGTCTAAAGTTGCTTTGCTCAAATTAAAGAAGACTTTAGCCGAGGAGGAGGAAGAAGAATGAGCCTTTTTCTTGAGTACGGATATACTTCTTTAAATAAAGTAGGCGAGGAATTGTGCGGAGATAATGTGGCTATTTCAGTTAACGGAGATTATACAACATTAGTTTTAGCAGATGGCTTAGGAAGTGGGGTAAAGGCTAATATTCTTTCGACACTTACGTCTAAAATCTTATGCACAATGATTTCTAATGATATAGATATAGAAGAATGTATTGAAACTATGATACAGTCGTTACCTGTTTGTAAGGTGAGAGGACTTGCTTATTCGACATTTTCTGTTGTTCATATAGATAATGAGGGAAATGGATATTTAGTTGAATTTGATAACCCGCAAGCTATATATTTACACGATAATAAAGCGCTTGATTTTGAAAGAGAGCGATTGGATATTTTAGGTAAGGTAGTTTATAAAACGAAACTTAATCTAAAACCGTCTGATGTAATTGTTGTTATGTCTGATGGAACTGTCCATGCCGGAATAGGAATGCTTCTTAATTTAGGGTGGCAAAGAGCTGAGATTATGGAGTATTTGGAGAAAACAGTTACGCCTAAAATGTCGGCAAGGTGTATTGCTTGCTTACTTGCGTCTGCTTGTAATGACTTATATTTGGATAAGCCGGGAGATGATACTACTGTTGCCGGAATAAAAATCAGAGAAAAATCGCCAATAAATATTATGGTTGGTCCACCGGTAGATAAGTCGAGAGATGATGAGTATATCGGAGAATTTATGCATATGCCGGGAAAACATATTGTTTGTGGCGGTACCAGTTCTCAAATTGTTGCGAGATATTTAGATGAAGAACTTCATACCAGTTTGGATTTTTCAGATAAAGAAATTCCGCCAATAGCTTTTATTAAAGGTATTGACTTAGTAACAGAAGGAGTTATTACTATTAGAAAACTACTTAGTATGTCTGAAAAATATTTAGATGTAAAAGATGTTACTCCTAAATATTATGTAAAAAATGATGGAGCATCATTACTGGCAGAAGCTTTATTTGAAGATGCGACAAATGTTAATTTCTTTGTGGGACAAAGTGTGAATGTAGCACATCAGGGGTTACCTATTGACACAACTATGAAATTAAAATTAGTAGAGGCTTTGTCTGAGAATTTAAAGAAAATGTAAAGATGTTACAGTTAAATATTTTTAACGGAGGTAGGTTATGAGAGTTCTTATAGCATCAGATATTCACGGTTCTGAATTTTTTATGAATGAGTTGATGAAACGTTTTTATCTAGAAAATGCAGAACAACTTATTTTACTTGGAGATTTATATTATCACGGTCCTAGAAATTCTTTGCCGGAGGGATATAATTCGCAAAAGGTTGCGGATGTTCTAAATGGTATTAAAGATAAGATTTTATGTGTTAGAGGTAATTGTGATAGCGAAGTTGATGAAATGATTTCTAAATTTCAATTTACAGAAAACTTGCAATTATATGTGAATGGCAAAAAGATATTTTTAACACATGGTCATAAATTGGAAGAAGAAAAAATGAAAGGTGTCTATGATGTTGTTATTTATGGACATTTACACACAGGTTTTATAAAAAATGAGCAAAGTACTATATTTGCTAATACAGGTTCTGTATCTTTACCTAAAAATGGTACAGCTAATAGCTATATAGTTCTTACTGACAATAAGATAGAATTAAAAGATTTAGCAGGAAATTTAATTGAAAGTGAGGATTTTTAGAATGAAAAAGTTTGATACCAAGGTTCAACATTTAAAATACAAGGTCTTAAGGGAGGTAATTAAAAAGGCGGATGCAGACGATTTACAAAATGTTTATCGTGATGTACCAAACATTGTTGTACCCGGCCCTAAAGCTAGTATGAGATGTTGTATATATAAAGAGAGAGCAATTGTTCAAGAGAGGATTAAAATGGCGCTTGGCGGAGATAAGGAAAATCCTAATGTTGTTGAAGTTATAGATATTGCTTGTGATGAATGCCCTATCGAAGGAATGTTGGTTACTCAAGCGTGCCGTGGTTGTATTGTTAACAGATGTACTGAGGTTTGCCCAAGGGGTGCTATAAGTATTGTTAATAAAAAGGCTGTTATTGATAAAGATAAATGTATTGAATGTGGATTGTGTACTAAAGCTTGCCCGTATTCTGCTATAATTGCTCAAAAGAGACCTTGTGTAAATAGTTGTAAAGTAAAAGCTATTAGTATGGGAGAGGATAAAAAGGCTGTAATAGATAACGATAAATGTATTTCTTGCGGTGCTTGTGTTTACCAATGTCCATTTGGCGCTATTGTTGACAAGTCTTTGATTATGGACGTATTAAAGATATTGAAAGAATCTAGTGATAATAAGAATTATAAAGTTTATGCTGTTATTGCTCCGTCTATTGTAAGTCAGTTTAAATATGCTAAAATAGAGCAAATAATCACAGGTATTAAAAAACTTGGATTTCATAGTGTTGTTGAAGCTGCTCTTGGAGCGGATATTACTTTGCACCATGAATTAGGGGAACTAAAGGAAAAGGGAGTTATGACTACATCGTGTTGTCCATCTTTCGTTATGTTTATTGAAAAGAATTTCCCTGAATTAACTAAATATATTTCAAGTTCTGTTTCTCCGATGGTTGAAACTGCTAAGTTAATTAAGAGATCTGAGCCTGATGCAAAGGTTATTTTCATAGGACCTTGTTCGAGCAAAAAACATGAGTACAAACTTCCTAAAACCGAAGGTGCTATTGATAGTGTTTTATCTTTTGAGGAATTACAAGCATTCTTTGATGCAAGAAATATAGATATTGCTTCTTTAGAAGAGTCTTCCTTAGATAATGCATCTTATTACGGAAGAATATTTGCGAAATCCGGTGGTATTGCTAAGGGAGTTCGCGAAATAGGGGAGAGTATGGGACTTGATGTAAAACCTATTGCAATGAGTGGAATTGATGAGTGTAGAGCTGCTTTATTGAAGTTGAAGGCTAATAAGGCTGTTGAGAATTTCTTTGAAGGAATGGCTTGTGATGGTGGATGTTTAAATGGAGCTCTTTGTTTAAGCCACGGGCCAAAAAATGCCGCTGATGTAGATAAATACGGCGAGAACGCGAAAGAAAAGACTATTGATAATTCTGTAAAGTTATATGAAATGAGTTTAAAAAAGCCTGAATAAAAATATAATTGTCAGAATTAAATTTAGAGTTTAAAATAAAAAAGGTGGCCTAAAGTCCACGCTATGTTGACCTTCGGTCAACACCATCAATGTAGTCGTTGTGGTGTGCG
>CAYZJZ010000050.1:5896-7980 GCA_964478905.1 uncultured Eubacteriales bacterium | reverse complement strand
TCAAGGTAAATTTCAAGTACTTTTAGCTATTATTTTCTTATATTAGTTACTATTCACATTTACTGTTTGGCAAAAGAAAAAGGGGCTGTAAAAAAACTCGTTTATTATTTAAATAACGTATTGTACTGTGCCAAGCGAAACAAAAATTGCTTTTTTGTCCCTCTATGTAGAACACATTTTAAAGTTGCCCAGGATGTGAGCGTAAGCTCCGTTCCGTACTTTAAATTAACTCTACACTTCCCACAAAAAATATTTTTGGTGAGCGAGGTACAGTACAATACGTTATGAATTTTATGAGTTTTTTTACAGCCCCTAATTTGTGTTTTTCAGAATAAAATTCGCATTTTTTGTAGAAAGATAATACAAATAATTTTTACATTATCTTCTCTAATTCTCTAATTAATAATAACTTTACTTCCTCTGATGTTTTTCCTTCAAACCTACAACCGGCAGCAAACTTATGACCACCACCATTAAACTTTTCCGCCACCCCGGAAATATCTACATTTCCGTTAGAACGTAAACTTACCTTATACATATCATTATGCGGTTTAATAAAAATCCCAACTTCAGTCCCTTTTATGTCTCTAGCAAAATCAACCATTCCTTCAAGTTCGGTTTCATTTACATTAAACTTGCTTATGTCTTCTTGATTAGCTGTTAGTATGCCAACCTTTCCGTTTAATTCAATTTCAACATTTTGAAGCAAGTTTCCCATAAATCTCATCCTATTTAATGAAGTCTCAGAAAATAAATGATAAGAAATTTTCGAAACATCTATCCCATATTCTATAAGGTTTCCGGCAATATCAAAAGTATGTTTTTTAGTATTGTTATGTCTAAAATTACCCGTATCTGAAGAAACCGCAGAATATAACGCCATAGCAATTTCTTTATCCATAATATTATCTATCTTAGATATTATATCATAAAGTATCTCTCCCGTAGCAGAAGCTTCTCCGTCGATATAATTTAATTCCGCATACCCGGAATTTGTATAATGGTGATCTATACAAATAGTAGTACCCGATTTTTCAAAAAGCACTTTTGCACTTCCCATTCTGTCCTTATCTCCGCAATCTAGCGAAATACATACATCATACCTCTTATTCTCATCAATTTCTTCAAATAACTTAATCTCTTTACCAACAGAATTAATTAAGAACTCACAATTTGAAGGTACTTTCTCTATAAAAGCCTCTACATTTTTATTTAATTTTTTTAAAGTCCTATACATCGCAATAATACTGCCGACAGCATCACCATCAGGACTCTCGTGAACCAATAAAACAAAGTTATCTAATAAATTTATTTTATCTATAATTTTATTCATAATTTTCTCTCCTTCGAAAAAAGGGACTTAAAAAATTCAAATTTTTATAGTCCCAATTTCTTTTTTTACATTATTTCTTTAATTACCTTATCTATATGAGCACCATATTCAATAGAATCATCTATTACAAACTGAAGCTCCGGCAATATTCTAATTTGAACCCTATTTCCAAGTTCTTTTCTCATATATCCTGCTCCACTTTTTATACCTTGTAAAACTTCTTCTTTATCAGCGCCCATCACACTAACATAGATTTTACAAAACTTTAGATCCTTTGTAAGCATAACTTTCGTTATACTTATAAGTCCCTTTACCCTTGGATCTTTTAACTCGTTTTGTATCATCTCACTTACAACTTTCTTTATTTCTTCTGCAATTCTGCTCGTTCTGTCCATAGTTATCCCTCCTAAAATGCAGATTACTGTTTAATTTCCTCTTGAGAATAAGCTTCAATTATATCTCCTAATTTTATATCGTTATATTTCTCTATACCGATACCACATTCATATCCTTCGTTAACTTCCTTAGCATCGTCTTTTTCTCTCTTTAATGATGCTATCTTTCCTTCAAACACAACAATACCTTCTCTTACTAATCTTATGTCTGAATTTCTGGAAATCTTACCGTCTGTTACATAACTTCCGGCAATACTTCCAACACTAGGTATTTTAAATATTTGTCTAATTTCAGCATGACCATCAACAACTTCTCTAAACTTAGGAGCAAGCATACCCTTCATAGCCGCAGATAT
>CAYZJZ010000050.1:0-5796 GCA_964478905.1 uncultured Eubacteriales bacterium | reverse complement strand
TTAGCAAGTTTCTCATCTTCTACAACATAGAAAATATCTCCGGATTCAGGAACTTCCGGAAGTCCTGTAATTTCTACCGGGATAGAAGGTCCTGCCTTCTTAATTCTTCTTCCTCTCGAATCAGTCATAGCACGAATATGTCCTACAACATTTCCGGCAACAACAGTATCTCCAACATTTACTGTACCACGTTGAACAAGTAATGTCGCAATAGGTCCTTTACCTTTATCAAGTTTAGCCTCAATAATTGTACCCTTAGCTTGACGAGTAGGATCAGCTTTTAATTCAAGGACATCAGCCACTAAAGTAACTGTTTCAAGCAACTCATCAATATTAATTCTTTTCTTAGCAGATACAGGAACACATATCGCATCTCCGCCCCATTCTTCCGGTACAACGCCATAATTCATAAGCTCTTGTTTTACTTTATCCGGATTAGCAGCCTCTTTATCAATCTTATTAATCGCAACAATTATTGAAACCCCTGCAGCTTTCGCATGGTTAATAGCTTCAATTGTTTGAGGCATAATTCCGTCATCAGCCGCAACAACTAAAATCGCAATATCTGTAACTTGAGCTCCTCTAGCACGCATTGTAGTAAACGCTTCGTGACCTGGAGTATCTAAGAAAGTAATATCTCTACCATTAATATTAACCGTCGATGCACCAATGTGTTGTGTAATTCCGCCGGCTTCCGTCTCTATTACATGGCTCTCACGAATGGCATCTAATAATGACGTTTTACCATGGTCAACGTGACCCATAACAACAACTATCGGAGGTCTTGGTTTTAAGTTCTCCTCTATATCCGGGCTATCATCAAACAATATATCCTCAGCTTTAACAACAACTTCTTTTTCTATTTTTATATCGTACTCCTCGGCAATAGTCGCAGCAGTATCATAGTCTATTTCGTGATTTAATGTAGCCATTACACCATAAGAAAGCAACTTCTTTATAACATCAGCAGACGTTTTCTTTAACTTTTCAGCAAGCTCTTTTACAGTAATGCTTTCTCCCACAGTAATACTAAACGGTAATTGTTTTGGTTGTTCAAACACTCTTTGTTCTTCCTTCTTTTTCTTATTACCTGATTTTCCTCTTCTATCTAAATCATAGTAATTAAGTAATACAGAATCATCATCAAGTAAATCAGAAACCTTATGTCCGGCTCTAAGCTCTTTTAAGTGTTCTCTACTGAAATTACCTATATGGTCATTACTCTTAGGACCTCTTGTAGGTCTTCTATCTTGATTTTCATTGTTATTTTGTTGTTTAGGTTTATATTGTCTTACTTCCTTAGTCGCTTGTTCAACCGGTGTATCTTTTAGAGCTTGTTTTAATTGGTTCTCTACACCGTTAGTTCTTTGACCTCCGTTTTGATTCCTATTAAATTGAGGACGTCTGTTATCTCCGTTTTGTTTATTAAACGGCGGACGATTTCCTTGAGGACGGTTTTGGCCATTATTTGGGTTATTACGATTTTGCCAATTACCTTGAGGTTTTTGACCTTGTTGATAGTTATTATTTTGAGGTCTATTAGTATTTTGAGGTCTATTATTTACCGCTTGAGGCTTAGCAACAACTTGGCTATTAGTTTCAACAGGCTTCACAGTAACTTTTTCCTCAACCTTAGCAGTTTCAACCTTAACCTCTTTTGGTTTAGGTTCTTCCTTTTTCACTTCTTCAACTTTTGGTGGTTCAACAACCGGAACAGTTTTAGTAACTTCTTTCTTTGGTTCTTCAACCTTTTCTTCTTTCTTAGGCTCTGTTTTAGGCTTAAATAAGTCCATAATACTTGGAATAGGGGCATTCTTCTTTTCTATTTGAGCGTCGCTTCTTCTAAATTGTTCCGGATTAGCAACCTTCTTTGGTTTTAAATCATAATCAAAGCCAACATCATTTTTCTTATTTTCTTCTATTGACTCATCTCTAACTTGAACAATTTCCCTACGAATTATTCTTGGTTCATCTTTTTTCTTTTCAATTTTCTTAGTTTCTTTGTTAGTATTCAAATCCTTCATTTCTCCCTTTTTATCTCCAATTTGTTTTAATTTTTTCTCAATAATTTTCATATCCGAATCTTCTATTACGTTAAGATGACTCTTTAGCTCAATCCCCCACTCTTGAAGCTTCATCAGAAAATCTTTGTTGCTCATTCCGACTTTTCTAGCCATTTCATAAACCTTAATTTTACTCAATTATTGCACCTCCATTAAATTCCTCACGCCTCTTTACAAAGTTGTTTTAATTTATTTGCAAACCCCGTGTCAACCACAGAATAAATAACTTTATTTTTTTCTCCCGTCGCTCTTTCTAGCTCATCTTGTTTTCCAACACAAAAGAACGGCACTTCATTTTCTGTGCAAATTCTCTCAAACTTCTCTTGCACACTTTTTCCGGCATCAATCGTTACAATAACAATTTCACTTTCTCCATACAATATACTCCTCAAAACGGCATTAGACCCGGTAACAAGTTTGCCGGCCTTTTTAGCAAAACCTAACAATGACAATATTTTATCCATATTTATACCTCTTAATTATCACTTTCAGACTCAATTTCAATTTTAAGCTTTTCATATACCTCATTCTCTATTGGCATTTCAAAAGCTCTTGATAACCGTTTTGTTTTTATTGCTTTCTCTAAACAAGAAATATCATGACAAACATATGCTCCTCTACCATTTTTCTTTCCTGTAAAATCAAGCAACACTTCACCTTCAGACGTTTTTACTACTCTTATTAATTCCTTCTTAGGCTTTACTTCATTACACCCAATACAGGTTCTCATAGGAACTTTTTTCATATTTCCCTCCAAAACTATATCTCCAAAATCTCATTTTTAATTTGAGTTTCACTCTTAATATCTATCTTAAAACCGGTAAGTCTAGCAGCAAGTCTAGCATTTTGGCCCTCTTTGCCGATAGCTAAAGATAATTGATTATCAGGGACAACAACCTTTGCTGTTTTTTCCTCTTCCTTAACATCAACAGCCAAGACCTCAGCCGGATTTAATGCACTCGCAATATATTGAGCATAATTCGGACTCCACTCTATTATATCTATTTTTTCTCCACGAAGTTCATTTATAATATTTTGAACACGAGTACCTTTTTGGCCAACACAAGATCCAACAGGATCAATATTTTCTAATTTAGTCATAACCGCCATTTTAGTTCTGGAACCGGCTTCACGTGCAACAGACACAATTTCGATAATCCCTTCGTAAATTTCAGGAACTTCAAGTTCGAATAATCTCTTAACTAAACCCGGATGAGTTCTTGAAATAAAGACTTGTGGCCCTTTTAAACTCTTTTCAACTTTGGTAATATACGCTTTAATTCTTTCACCGATTTTAAATGATTCTCCCGGAATTAATTCTTGAGTAGGAAGTAGAGCCTCAGTTCTTCCGATATTTACAACTAAGCCTCTTTTATCCAAAGTAGTAATAATTCCATTTACAATGTCTCCATCTTTATCGGAATATTGAGTAAATGTAGCTTCTCTTTCAGCTTCCCTAATTCTTTGAATAACAACTTGTTTCGCAGTTTGAGCCGCAATTCTTCCAAAGTTTCTAGGAGTAACTTCATTTTCTACAATATCGTCTAATTCATACTTCTTAGAAATTTCCTTTGCTTCAGCTAAAGAAATTTCTGTGTCAGGATCATAAACATCGTCTACAACCTTTCTTTGTGCATAAACGTGGATATCACCGTTTTCGCGATCCATAGAAACTCTTACATTTTCATTAGAATAAAAGTTTTTCTTAAATGCAGTAATCAAAGCCACTTCAATAGCATCAAACAAAATATCCGCACTTATGCCTCTTTCCTTTTCTAAATCTGAAATTGCACTAATAAATTCTGAATTCATTTTTTCGTTTCCCCCTCTAAATTTTAAAACTCATAGATTGTCTTTACTAAAGAAATATTTTTCCTATCTATTTTAACCTCGTTATTTTCATAATTAACAATTACTTCATCATCATTTATATCTTTCAATATACATTCAAATTTTTTAGCATCATTTATAGGTTTAAACACTGAAATTTCAACCTTTTCACCTATATATTTTCTAAAGTGTTCATCACGGCGAATTACTCTCTCAATTCCAGGCGAAGAAACCTCCAAAGAATACGCAGTTTTTATAGGATTTAATTCATCTAATAGCGGATCTATCGCTCTACTTACATTCTCACAATCTTCAATAGATACTCCTTCTTTCTTATCTATAAAAACTCTTAAGTACCAATTCATACCCTCTTTAACATACTCAACGTCATATATACTAAGTCCTAATTCGTTCACCTTAGACTCAATACATGACCATACAGACTCTTCAACTTTCGACATAGTTACCTCCCCATTACAAACGAAAGAGTGGGAACTCCCACTCTTTCAGCAACGTTTATTCAAGCATAATTATATTACCACATATGCAGTAAAAAATCAAGTGATTTTTTATTTTTTTCCTTTTCTCATTTTCGTCTCGTTTATCTCCTTACTAATTCTGTTACGAATTTTCTCACAACCATCGCACCATTCGGTATCATACAGTTGTTCTTCAAGCATTGTTACTTTTTTCTTTTTACCGATTTCACTATTTTTTCTCTTCTTATGAGAATCATACCTTCCATCAGTTAATTCGCCTTGAATTTCTCTGGTTAAACAATTTACGACATTAAATCCATAAGCATTCTCCAAGATTTTTTTGAATTCTGCTTGTTTTTCCGGTTCGCCGTGAACTAAAAACAGTTCATATCCAGGTTCGATATTTCTAAGCCAAGCTAAAATACCATTTTGATCCGCATGAGCTGAAAGTGTATTAATAGAAAAGATTTTAGCCTTTACTTTACATACTTTCTTTAGAATTTTAACTGTTTTTTCACCATCAATCAGTCTCCTTCCAAGAGTTCCTTCACCTTGGTAACCGGTAAGAACTATCGCATTATTAGGATTCTCAACTGCACTCTTTAAATGGAAAATTACTCTACCGGCATCACACATTCCAGCAGCCGAAATAATGATACAAGGTTCATTGCTACTTTCAAGTTCAATACTTTTGTCCTTAAGTTCAACCAACGTTAAATTAGGAAATACAAATGGGCTTTTGTCATCGCTTGCCATTTTTTGAATTTCTTCGTTAAGTTCTTCAGGAAATTTTTTAAATATTCTTGTAGCAGCTACTGACAGCATAGAGTCAACGTAGAATTTAGTGTTCCTAAAAATTGTAGAGACGCAGTCATCGTTGAAAATCATGTCGTTATAGAAAAGATACAATAACTCCTGAGTTCTTCCAACTGCAAATGCAGGCATAATAACCCTACCACCATTTAAGAGAGTCTTTGCAATTTCATCTCGAATAATCCCCCAGTTTTCTTCCGTTGAACCATGAAACCTTCCTGCGTAAGTAGTTTCTACAAACACTGCATCAATATCATGTAAATACGGGAAATCAACTTTCCTAAGTATAGGATTACTTGTATTTCCTAAATCACCTGAGAAAAGCAATGTACAAGTTTCTTCGCCGTTATTAAAGCAAAGCTTAATAGCGGAAGAACCAAGTCCGTGACCAACATCATAAAATGTAGCAGTTAAGAACTCACCTATCGCAATTTCAGTCTCGCGCTCAACAGGTACAAATTGGTCCATTACATTAATCGCATCAGCAAGTTCATAAAGTAATTCTACTTCTTTGTACTCCTCACCACGGTACTTTTTTGAAAGTTCCTTTTTAACTAATCCGGAATATTCATTTAGCTGAATTTTCGCAGAATCCTCAAGCATAATAGATG
>CAYZJZ010000049.1:0-8233 GCA_964478905.1 uncultured Eubacteriales bacterium | reverse complement strand
ATATTTTTTGTTGTAACACTTTTGTCAAACTTTGTCGTAATAATACGATATTTTTCTCTTGTAAGATAATTCCATTTATTGTATTATATGTTTATCTCTCGGACCAATCTTTTTAGAAGGGAGGGATTACATAATGAGGCGTTTGGTGAAAACTGCCGTGTTAGTAGCATTATTCTTACTTCTTTTAACATCATCAGCTACGTAATATGGCAAAAAAATAGGGTGTACGCAACACACCCTATTTTTTGTCTCTCTTACATAATGAAGCAATTTGCAAACTCTTACAATAATCATATTATAGTATTTCCTATTTTTTGTCAATACCTTTTACTGATTAATCGAATGTTTTACAAATTCATAAAATAACGGATGTGGTCTGTTTGGTCTGGATTTGAATTCAGGGTGATATTGAACTCCGACAAACCATTTATGTGTAGGTATTTCCACAGTTTCTACCAATAAGTCATCCGGCGATGTTCCGGAAATTTTTAATCCGGCATTTTCTAGTCTCTCTCTATAATCATTATTAAATTCATATCTATGTCTATGTCTTTCTTCTATTAATTCTTCTTTATATGCTTCCTTCATAAATGTATTATCTCGTATATGGCAAGGATATTTGCCAAGTCTCATCGTTCCGCCTTTTTCCTCTATGTACTTTTGATCTTCCATTATATGAATTACCGGATTTGTTGTCTCAGGATTTATTTCAGAACTATTTGCATCAGCTAGTCCTAATACATTTCTTGCATATTCAATAACCGCCATTTGCATTCCTAAGCATATTCCGAAGAACGGCACATTATTTTCTCTTGCATATTTTACCGCAAGTATCTTACCTTCTATTCCTCTGTTGCCAAATCCACCTGGTACTAATATTCCATCAGCTAACGCAAGTATTTCTTTATAATTAGATTCTGTTACCTTTTCTGCATCTATCCAATCTATGTCAACTTCAGCTCCTAAATGTATTCCGGCATGTTTTAGAGACTCTGCAACACTTATATACGCATCGTGCAGTTCTACATATTTCCCTACTAACGCTATTTTTACTTTCTTTGTTAACGCTTTACTCTTTTCAGTTACTTCTATCCATTCTTTTAAATCCAGCTCTCTGTTTTCTATTCCAAGAGTTTCACAAACTGCATTTGCAAGTCCTTCTCTTTCCATCATTAACGGCAAATCATAAAGGCTTGGCGCATCTAAGTTTTGTATTATTCTTTTTGCCGGAATGTTACAGAATAAAGCCATTTTTGCTTTCATTTCATTACTTATAGGATGTTCTGTTCTACATACTATTACATCAGGTTGAATACCGATATTTCTTAATTCTTTTACACTATGTTGAGTCGGCTTTGTCTTAAGTTCACCGGACATTTTCAAATACGGTACTAACGTTACATGAATATACGCAACATTTTCTTTTCCTACTTCTATACTAATTTGACGAATTGCCTCTAAAAAAGGTAATGATTCAATGTCTCCGACTGTTCCGCCAATCTCAGTTATTACTATATCTGTATTATCTTCTTTACCTACTGCATATGCTTTTTCTTTTATAGCAGTAGTAATATGAGGAATAACTTGTACTGTTCCGCCGAGATAATCGCCTCTACGTTCCATATTTATTACATCCCAATAAATCTTTCCACTTGTTACACTACTATTACGGCTTAAGTTCTCATCTATAAATCTTTCATAATGTCCTAAGTCAAGATCCGTTTCAGCTCCGTCGTCTGTTACAAACACTTCACCATGCTGGTACGGGCTCATTGTTCCGGGGTCTACATTTATATAAGGATCAAATTTCTGAATTTTTACTTTATAACCTCTTGCTTTTAATAATCTTCCTAAAGATGCAGCTGTTATTCCTTTTCCTAATCCCGAAACTACTCCGCCTGTTACAAATACATACTTTGTCATACTATATAAACCCCTTTCCTATACAAAAAAATAAGAACCCTTTAAGATTCTTATCTTTTTTATATCATTTTTCGACTTTCTTTTCAAGTAAAATAACAAAATATATAAATGGTATTATTTTACATTCGTAGGTATTCTTAATTCCATTCTGATTTTATCAGCTACCATTGCTATAAATTCACTGTTTGTAGGTTTACCACGTTCAGGATTTATTGTATATCCAAAAGTCTTTTCTAACAAATCAATTCTACCTCTCCCCCACGATACTTCAATCGCGTGACGAATTGCTCTTTCTACTTTGGCAGCAGTTGTTTGATGTTTCTTTGCTACACTTGGATATAATTCTTTTGTTATTCCTGTAATTAAACCTCTATCCTCAATAACCATTAGAATTGCTTCTCTTAAATATTGATGTCCACTAATGTTTGCAGGGATTCCAACTTTGTGCATTAAGTTAGTAACTTCTATCTCTGCATCTAATCTGGTGTTTGTTTTCGGGACATTTATATATGGAACTTCTTTTATAGTATATGCCGGTGCAGACACTATCCCATTCTCATCCGCATAAGCATTTCTCATTCTATCTATTAAGAAATTTAAATCATATGGTTTCAGAATAAAACAATACGCGCCAAGTTCTAAAGCTTCCTTTACTACAAATTCTTGAGATATGGCTGATTGCAAAATAACAATCGGCATTCTATCCATATTACTCGCAGTGACTTTCTCAAGTACACCTAATCCGTCTAATTCAGGCATTATTAAATCTAGCAATACCAAATCAGGCTTCCAACTTAAAATTTTCTCAACTGCTTCTTTACCGCTATATGCACACTCAACCTCTTCAAAATCTGATTGTGATAACATAAAATCTTTAACTAAATTAGTAAAACTCACATTATCATCACAAATCAATACTCTCATCCTATTTCCTCCTTTTCGCTTGTACATTAATATAAGCTTTTGTAAAATTTGCGTCTTATTTTGGCGCCAACGGATTTTATTATATTCTTAACCATTTTTGTTTTCAACAGAGAAAGAAGGTAAATTTACGCATTTTTATGCTTTTAAAGTTGTTATTTCGTCAATATTCGACAAATATATGTTAAGCTTTTATCAAATTGTGCAATCGCATATTTTTAATTATTTATCACTTTATTTGTACTTTTGACATTAATTCTTTTTGTTTCTCCTCATACCCCGGTTTTCCAAGCAAAGCAAACATATTTTTCTTATATTCCTCTACTCCCGGCTGATTAAATGGATTAACTCCAAGAAGATATCCACTTATTCCACATGCTTTTTCAAAAAAGTATATTAATTCTCCAATATTCTTCTCACTTATTTCATCAATAGTCAAAATCATACTAGGTGCATTTCCGTCATAATGTGCGATAACGGTTCCAACCAATGCTTTTTCATTAATTTCATTCATACTTTTTCCGGCAAGGTAATTTAGCCCGTCTAAATCCATAGGGTCTTCTTTTACTACCATATCACTTCTTTGTTTGTCAATTTTTATTACTGTTTCGAATAAATCTCTCCGTCCATCTTGAATATATTGACCCATTGAATGTAAATCTGTTGTAAAATCTACACCCGCCGGGAATATTCCTTTCTTATCTTTTCCTTCACTTTCGCCATATAATTGTTTCCACCATTCTGTAAAATAGTGCATACACGGCTCATAATTAACCAAAATTTCAATTTTCTTTCCTATTTTATATAAAGCATTTCTATATACTGCATATTTATAACAATCGTTATCTTCCTTCACAGAATATTTTTCACGTGCAATAGCCGCGCCTTCCATTAATTCATCAATATTAATTTCAGCCACTGCTATCGGAAGTAATCCAACAGGAGTTAATACAGAATATCTTCCTCCAATATCGTCAGGAATTACAAAAGTTTCATACCCTTCTGTACTGGCAAGTAATCTCATAGCGCCTTTTTCTTTATCAGTCGTAACATAAATCCTTGCCTTTGCGTATTCCTTTCCATACTTACGTTCCATAAAATCTTTTATAATTCTAAACGCAATCGCAGGTTCAGTAGTTGTACCCGACTTAGATATTACATTAACAGCAACATCTTTATCCACTATATAATGCAACAAAGAACTCATATATTCCGCACTTATATTTTGACCAAGGAAAATAACTTCAGTCTTAGTTGTTTTCCTAAACGGATCTTTAAACATCTCTATAACAGATCTTGCACCTAAATAAGAACCACCAATTCCTATAACTATAAGTACATCAGCTTGTCTTCTTATCTTATCAGCCGCAACCTTTATTCGCTCGAATTCCTCTTTATCATAATTTACAGGCAAGTCAACCCAACCTGTATAATCAGCTCCTTCGCCCGTCTTATTATGGAGCATTTCGTGACAAGATTCCACCTTCTTTTTCAACGAAGACAATTGAATCTTGCTTATAAAATCCTCTACATATTCTGTATTAACAGATATTCCCATTAAAATCTCTCCCCTCTTTTTTGGTGGATTAATATCTACTGGTGTATCCCTTGCTACTTAAATAATCTAATAATTTTACTTTTTCATTTTCTACTTCTTCACCTGTTAAAGTGTGATCTTGAGCATTCCATACAAAAGTAAATGTCATACTTTTTTTATTCTCAGGTAATCCCACTCCGGTATATAAATCGACAAATTTTGTTTTAACTATAATAGGACTTTCAAAATTATTTAAATCTTTTTCCACACACTCAAATTGTTTATCCATATCTACAAGTAAACTTAAATCAAAACTTACTTCCGGATACTTAGAAATCGCCTCATATTTAGTTTCAACTTCATTAATTTCATATAACCTAAACAAATTAATTTCTACAATAACAATATTTAATTTCTTGTCAATATTGTTCTTTATCTTTGGATGAAGTACCGTTATATAACCTAACTCTGTATCACCATACATAATCTTAGCAGTTTTTACAGGATTCATCCAATTTTTCTTTTCTTCACTAACTTTATATGACAATTCAACATTTTTTGTTATTCTAAGTATATTATTTACTATTCCCTTTGCCTTATAAAATAAATCATTTTCACTTTCTTTTTTACTTGCAATTAAAATTCCCAATTGCTTATTTTCTTCAAATTCTCCATCTTTTATTGGTGCAACACTACCTATGTCGAAAATACCAAATTCATTAAAGTTCTTTTTATTTTCATTTGCAAACTTCAGCAAAGTAGGAGCTATTTCTTGCCTTATATCCGCAAACTCAGGCGCACTTGGGCTAAGTAATTTTATTCCCTCCAAATTCCCAATTCCGGCTTCAACATTAAATTTGTTATCATACCATAAATAACTGTGAACCTCTGACAAACCAAACGAATAAGCCAGTAACCTTTTTATTTCATATTCAGTTTCTCTTTCTTTATTTACAACTAAAGCAGTAATCGGAACTTTTGTAGGTTGTGGAGTAATATTATCAAACCCATAAATTCTCGCAACTTCTTCAACAATATCAGCCTTTATACTTATATCTTTTGATGCTCTAAATGTAGGAACTTTTACAGTTAGCTCCTCCCCATCTACTTTTATGCCAAATTTTAACGATTTCAAAATGCTCACAATCTTTTCAATTGGTAAGTCTTGACCAATATATCCATCTATATAACTCTTAGTTATCTTTATCTCAACTTCCTTTTGAGGTTTTCTTATAGTGTCAGTAAGCCCGCCTGTAACAATAGCACCTTCATCATCTTTTGTAAGTAAATAAACAAATCTTTCCAAAGCATCAATTACGAATTGACTGTCTAAAGTTTTCTCATATCTCGCACTAGCTTCAGTCCTCATTCCAAGCTTAGCAGCGTTTCTTCTTATCGTACCCGCATCAAAATTTGCAGATTCCAAAATAATAGATTTTGTTTTCTCAGTTACTTCCGAATCTCTTCCGCCCATAATTCCGGCAAGAGCAATAGGCTCATCATTATTACAAATAAATAATGTTTCATTATCTACTTCTCTTTCAACATCATCTAAAGTAGTAAATTTTTCCCCTCGACTCGCTCTTACAACTATTTTTTCAATACCTTCTCTTTCAAACGCATGCATAGGTTGACCTACATCAAGCATTATATAGTTAGTCAAATCTACCAAAAAACTTATAGCTCTCATTCCACAATAGAAAAGTCTTACTTGCATTTCATAAGTAGAAGTCGGGCGTGTTACATTATCAAATACCATACAAGCATATCTTGTGCATCTATCATCCTGTATTTCTACTGGGATTTTAGGTAACTCATCATATTTAGATAAATCAGCCACAGGCATTTTCTTTAATTCTCTACCGGTAATAGCAGCAATTTCTCTTGCTATTCCGTAATGTCCCCATAAATCCGGTCTGTTTGTAATAGACTTATTATCTACTTCCCAAATAACATCTTCTATTGGAAGTATTTCCTTTATGTCTGTTCCAACCTTTGTATTTTCGTCCAAAATCATTAATCCGAAATGGTCATCACTTATTCCAAGTTCCTTACCAGAGCAACACATTCCAAAGCTATCATATCCGGCAAGTTTAGCCTTACCAATTTCCATCCCCGATACTTTTCCACCATTTTTTGCAAAAGGAACAATAATTCCCTCCTTAGCATTAGGCGCTCCACACATACATTGTACAACTTCTTCTCCTGTATCTACCGTAAGCTTATGAAGTTTCTTAGACTCAGGAATAGCTTCACAAGTTAGAATTTTCCCGGCAACAACATTTTCTATATCTCGCCCTACAAATTCAACTTCTTCTATTTCTGCTGTAGACATCGTAAATTTAAGAGCAAGCTCATTCATATCCAACCCTGAAATATCTACGTAATCATTTATCCAATTCATTGAAATTTTCATATTTTTAGTCATTCCTTTCCAATATCTCTACTTTTTTAAGAATCTTAAATCTCCACTATTTAGTTCACGTATATCTTTTATTCCGTATTTCATCATAGCAAGTCTTGTAAGTCCTACACCAAAAGCAAATCCCTTATATTCTTCAGGATCAATTCCCCCAGCTCTTAATACATTAGGATGAACCATTCCGCAAGGAAGTAACTCTATCCAGCCGGAATGTTTACAAGTAGGACACCCTTTTCCGCCACAAATCTGGCAATTTATGTCAAGTTCAAATCCAGGCTCTACAAACGGGAAAAATCCGGGTCTCAGTCTTACTTCAACATCTCTCTCTAAAATTTCCGTAAGCAACGTTTTCATTATATATACCAAATTGGCAATAGATAAATCTTTTTCTACCATCATACCTTCAAGCTGAAAAAATGTATTTTCGTGGCTGGCATCCATTGCTTCATTTCTAAAGCATCTTCCCGGTGCAATCATTCTAAACGGTGGTTTTACTTTTTGCATAAACCTTCCTTGGCAAGCAGAAGTTTGTGTTCTAAGTACATTTCCTGTATTTAAATAATAAGTATCTTGCATATCTCTAGCAGGATGATCTTTTGGAATATTTAAAACTTCAAAATTAAAATAATCAGTTTCAATTTCAGGGCCATCTGCAATCATAAATCCCATTCCCTTAAATATTTCTTCAGCTCGTCTTTGAACAATAGTTATAGGATGCAAACTACCTTTATCAAGTTCTGCTCCTGGAAAAGTGATATCAAAATTTTCCTTAGCCAATTTTTCTTCAATTTCTTTTTCAGTTATAATACAAACTGCTTGTTCGATTTTTGACTCAAGTTCTGTCTTTACATCATTTGCAAGTTTACCAATTTCCTTTTTTTCCTCAACGGATAAATCTTTTAGTCCTTTCAATATTTCCGTTATTTTTCCCTTTTTACCCAAAAACTCAACTCTTAATTGTTCAACAACATCAACACTTTTTGCAGTATTAATTTTTTCTATTACTTCCTCTTTCATTTGTAATAATGTGTCTTTCAGCATTTTATATCCTCCCTACTATTTACATATGTTTCGCGTGAAACAAAAAAGCTCTCGTTCCACAAAGGAACGAAAGCCAATATCTTCCGCGGTACCATCCAACTTAGTAAATTACTTTACTCTCTTAATTTCCTATAACGTAGAAATCCGACAAGAACTACATATCACTCTTGTTGCTCGTGAAGTGAACTTCAGTACAAATATCTCACCAATTTTCCATCATCATCGGCTCTCTATAAAGATTGTTCATACTTACTCTCTCCGTCAATGCATTTATTTTATGATATATTATTAGGAATAATTTGTCAAGTAAAGTTCGAACATTCCATTTTATTCCAATGTAGGTTTGTCAAACATATGTCACACTTGTGCATAAATAAATACTTTGAAAT
>CAYZJZ010000048.1:0-8455 GCA_964478905.1 uncultured Eubacteriales bacterium | reverse complement strand
TGAAATTTATATAAATTTGGAGGTATTGTGTTATGTCTAAATTTGATAAAATGTATTTGGAGTTATGTAATAAAATACTTACGGAAGGTACATATGTTCAAAATAGAACCGGGGTTGGGACTTATAAATTACCGCATCAAGTCTTACAATTTGATTTGTCAGATGAGTTTCCTATTTTGACTACAAAACAAGTTGCTTTTAAACATTCTGTTTTAGAGATGCTTTGGATATATCAAGTTCAAAGTAACGATGTTGGATGGTTAAAAGATAGAGGAATTAAGATATGGAATGAATGGGAAATAGGCGAAGATGGTACTTATATGGGTAAAAACTTCGGCAAAGAATGGGCTGGCACGATAGGAACTGCTTATGGTTGGATAGTAAATAAATATCAACTTACTCAAAACTTAATTAACACGTTAAAAAATAATCCGACAGATAGAAGGATGATAATGTCTTTATGGCAAAACGAATTTTTACCGACTGCGGCGCTTCCTTCTTGTGTTTGGAATACACAATGGGATGTTACTGATGGCAAGCTTAATTGTTTGCTTAATGTTCGTTCGAATGATGTACCGCTTGGAATGCCGTTTAATGTAACACAATATGCAGTATTAATTCATTTATTAGCGCATGTTACAGGGCTAAAACCCGGTATTTTTACTTATGTAATTAACAATGCACATATATATGAAAATCAAATTGAAGGAATTAAGGAACAAATAAAACGTTTAGATAAAGCGTTACCTGCGCCGAAACTTTGGATTAATGAAGAAATAACCGATTTCTTTAAATTTGATAATTCAAGAGAATTAAAAGATATAAAATTAATTAATTATGAACACTTAGGTAAAATTACTATGCCGGTTGCGGTATAAAGGAGAAAACGTATGATTAATATTATTGCCGCAATAGGCAAGAATAACGAACTTGGTAAAAATAATGGACTAATTTGGAGTATCCCTAAAGATTTAAAGTTTTTTAGAGAAAAGACGAAAAATAAGATTATAGTTATGGGGAGAAATACTTTTAATTCATTACCAAAGATTTTACCTGGTAGAAAGCATATTATTTTGTCAAGTACAAATAATTTTAATAAAGATATAAATGATGATGTAATTGTTGTAAATGATAAAGATAAGTTGATTAGTTTGTGTAAAAAACTTAGTGTTGATAATGATATTTTTATCATTGGCGGAGCAACACTATACAATATGTTTATAGATTTAGCAGATATTTTATATATAACTCATATAGAAAAAAATGATGAAACAGCTGATGTATATTTTCCGAAAATAGATCAAGTTAAATGGAAGAAAGAAATTTTAGCAAATGATGAAGATAATAATATAAAGTTTTCTTGGGTTTGTTACACTAAAATTTAGTGAAAGGAAGATATTATTATGAAAAAAGTTGGAATTACCGAAACGATACTTCGTGACGGACATCAGTCGCTTATTGCGACAAGAATGACTACGGATGAGATTTTACCGGCATTGGAAAAATTAGATTCTATTGGATATAATGCTATTGAATGTTGGGGCGGAGCAACATTTGATGTTTGTATGAGATTTTTAAAAGAAGACCCTTGGATGAGGCTTAGAAAAATTCGTGAAACAGTGAAAAATACTAAGCTACAAATGTTACTTAGAGGTCAAAACTTACTTGGATATAAAAATTATTCGGATGATGTTGTTGAATATTTTGTTAAAAAGTCCATTAGTAATGGAATAGATATTATAAGAATTTTCGATGCATTAAATGATTTTAGAAATATTGAGACTGCGCTAGAAGCTTGTAAGCGAGAGGGTGGACATGCTCAAGCTACCATTTGTTATACGACGAGTCCGGTTCATACGATAGACGGATTTGTTGAAGATGCAAGACGTTTATATAATATGGGTGCAGATTCTATATGTATTAAAGATATGGCTGGAATATTACTTCCATATACGGCTTATGAATTGGTTAAGAAAATAAAAGAATATGTTGATTTACCTATTGAACTTCATACGCATTATACGGCTGGGACCGGCTCTATGACGTATTTAAAAGCAATTGAAGCAGGATGTGATATTATAGACACGTCGCTTTCTCCGTTTGCACTCGGTACTTCTCAGCCTTCAACAGAGGCTATGGTAGAGGCATTATCCGGCACGGAATTCGATACAGGACTTGATTTATCGAGCTTTGGAGAGGTTTCAAATTATTTTAGTGAAGTTAAGGAAAAATATATTCAAAATGGAATGCTTGATCCAAAGGTTATGTCGGCTGACTCGAATGTCCTTATTTACCAAGTACCGGGCGGTATGCTTTCTAATTTAGTTTCACAATTAAAGCAACAAAATGCTATGGATAAGTTTAATGAAGTTTTGGCTGAAGTTCCAAGAGTTCGTGAAGATATGGGATTTCCGCCATTAGTTACTCCTACAAGCCAAATTGTAGGAACACAAGCTGTGTTAAATGTAATTATGGGTGAGAGATATAAAATGATTACTAAAGAAACAAAGGGACTAGTAAGAGGTGAATATGGAAGAACACCTGTACCGATTTCAGACGATATAGTAAAAAAAATTATTGGAGACGAATGTGTTATTACTTACAGACCGGCAAATCGTATTCCACCGGAGCTTGATAAAATGAGAAAAGAAATGAATGAGTACTTTGAACAAGAAGAAGATGTTTTGTCTTACGCATTATTTCCGAATATTGCGTTGGATTTCTTTAAGTTAAGAAGAGCTGAAAAATATGGGATAGAATCGGAATTTACTGATTTTGAAAATAAAGTGACTGTTATATAAGGAGTTATACTATGGGCAAGTTTTTTGGATTTAGTGAAAATTATGTGGGATTACAGGAAAATGAGGCGTGGACAAGGTTATACGATAAGGGTAAAAACTTAATGCCTATAAAAAATAATAAGATACAACATAAATATAATAATATGTTTAAGAAAAAGACTAAGGTTATGAGAAATGGGAAAGTGAAAGTTGTAAAGACTGATACATTAGTTCCCGGAGATATAATTTTAGTTGAAAAGGGAGATTTTGTACCTGTTGACGGAATAGTTTTAGAGGCAAATGGGCTTTATATGGAAAATGATATTGGTGTTAATTCTGGGAATATTGAAGTAGGAGCGCAATATTATGAAAAAGATAAGCCTGCTTACCAGGGAATGAAAGTAAAGGACGGAAAAGGAATAGTGCAGGCAGAATGCACGGGTTCAGAGACTGTACTAGGTGAGCAGATAAAGGATATAGATTTATTTAATAAGAAAGGGAAGAATATTGCCAAGAGATACATAATTTTTTCAGGAATTTTGGCTTTAATATTGTTTATTATTTCTTTGGTAATTAGTATTTTTAATTCGAAGAATATTATAACTTCGTTTATGTATGCTGTTTTAGCGTTTATTTCGGCTTTCCCGATAAGCTTTTTGATTACTACGTTTATAAGAATTTTTATGCAAATAAATTTATTTAAAAAGTTTGGACTAACACTAAAGAATAAAAAGTATTTATTCAATTTTGACAAGCTTGATATTGTTTGTATGGATAAAAGATTTTTGACAAGAGATAGTAATAAATATATTCAAGATATTTTTAATGCCGGAATTAGAATTGCGGTTATTAGCGAAGAAGGAATGGAAAGTACGTTAAATTCAGTAAAAGACGCCGGAATTAGTACGGAAAATGCGAAATGTTTTTCCGGAGAAGAATTGGATAGGATGCCTAAAGAGGAATACCTTAAAGCTATATGTGATGGAATAATTTTTTATAATATAAATCATAGACAAAAGGGAAAAATGGTTACAGCTTTTGAAGATGCAAGAGTTAATGTACTTTGCATAGGAAGTGGAATTGAAGACTTATCAAGTATATGGAAGGCTAGTATTGGTCTTTCAAATAACAGGACTAAGAGAAGTATTGATAGAGGATTGGCTGATTTATTAGTGACGGGTAATGTTTTTTCGGCTGTATATAGGCTTATAAAAAGCAGAATAGAATTTAGAAAAAATATTATATCAAGTTTTAAGCTAAATATTTTGTTCCAAATTCCGTTAATGTTTTTAACTTTGCTTGCTATAATAGGCGGTATAGATATTTTTAACTTTGTTTTTCAGTTGCTAATTTTGGAAATTTTGGCTATTCCGTGTTTACTGATGTTTGGTATAAAAGGATATAGTGAGCAAGAAATATTTACTCCTTATAAAAAGGAAATTACATTGAAAGATGCTTTAATTATGTTGTTAATTGGGATTGCTATTTTTGGAGTTTTAGCAGTTTTATATATCGGACTTGGTAATTTAATTAAAAACGAAATGATAAATGTATGGATTATTGCTGTTATTCAAGTTGCCTTTTATTGGATTTGTACTAAATTTAATTTTAAAGTTACTAAGGAAAAGAAAAAAGAAGATAAGGCTGATAAAGAGTCGGTTATACTTTAAGAAAGATTAAAAAACCAGAATTATACTGTTTTTTTTGTTTGTCTCGGACAAAAAGTAATTAAAATCCACTTTAACGGACTAAAATAGCTCAATTTAATTACTTTTTTAACGAGACTAAATAATTGACAAAGGCTGAGAAGAAGGTAGTTATTTTTTAATTTTTTAATTTTTTACTTTTGGTCTGAAAATTAGTCCGGCTATGAAACTAAAGAATATAGCTGCACCGACTCCGGCAGCGGTTGCTTTTATTCCGCCGGTAAATATTCCTAAAAATCCGTATGTTGAAACTTCTTTTATTACGCCTTTTACTAATGAATATCCAAAGCCGGTAAGTGGAACAGTTGCTCCTGCTCCGCCGAATTTTACTATTGGTTCATATATTCCTACTGCGGTTAAGATTACTCCTGTTACAATAAATGTTACGAGTATTCTTGCTGAAGTTAATTTTGTTTTATCAATTAATATTTGACCAATTGCACAAATTATACCACCTGTTATAAATGCTGTTAAATATGACATATTTAGCCCTCCTTAGTTTTCTATTGAAATTGCGTGAGCTATTCCGGAAATTGATTCGCCTTGTTGAATTGCTGTTGTACTCATAAGAGCACCTGTTGCGACAAGTAGAATTCTGTTAAATTCTTTTTTCATTAATTTTTCGTACAAGTATCCGCAAAATACTGTTCCACAACAAGCACATCCGCTACCGCCCGAATGAGTATCTTGTTTTTGCTTATCGAATATTAATATTCCACAATCATTGTATCTGTTTTTTATATTTATACCTTGTTTATATAGTAAGTCTTTTACTATTTCTCCGCCGATATGACCTAAGTCACCTGTTACAATTAAATCATAGTAATTTGGCTCTCTGCCTGTTTCGGTAAAGTGAGCATATATTGTATCTGCTGCTGCTGGAGCCATTGCTGCGCCCATATTATTTGCATCTTTTATTCCCATATCTACTATTTTTCCTATTGTTACATTTGTTATTTTAGGTCCAACATTATCTGTTGATATAATTGCTGCTCCTGAGCCTGTTACAGTCCATTGAGACGTTGGCGGACGTTGATTTCCAAGTTCTAATGGGAATCTAAATTGTCTTTCGGCTGAACAGAAGTGACTTGATGTTACTGCTAAAATATTATCTGCAAATCCGCCATCAACTAACATTGAGCCTACTGCCATTGATTCAACCATTGTTGAGCAAGCACCGTATAGCCCTATAAATGGGATTTCAGTATCTCGAATTGCGTATGATGATGATATACATTGATTTAGCAAATCTCCGGCAAGTACATAGTTTATATCATCAGGAGTTTTTTTAGCTTTTTGTAAAACTTTGTTTATATTTTCTTTTGCAAGTTTAGATTCTGTTTTTTCAAAACTTTTTTCTCCCCAGTATTCATCTTCTAAGATATAGTCGAAGTATTGTGCTAAAGGCCCTTCGCCTTCTTTTTTACCGGCAATTGAAGCAGTTTGTATTATATGAGGTGTACTGTTTAATACAACAGTATTTTTTCCTAATCTTTTCATAAGCTTCTCCTTTCAAATTACAAGTTAAACAAAAAGTAGAGAAATCCAACTAAAATTGAAGAAGATATACCGTAAACTAATACCGGCCCGGCAACTGTGAACATTTTTGCTCCCAGTCCCATCACTAAACCTTCTGATTTATATTCCATTGCAGGAGATGCAATAGAATTTGCAAATCCTGTAATTGGTACTACTGAACCGGCTCCGGCACGCTTGCCTATTGCATCATATAAATCAAATGCTGTTAAAATTACTGCTACTAAGATTAAAAGTATTGAGGTAATAGCTGATACAGTATCTTTTGGTAACCCTTTTGCTGTGAAAAAATTTGTTATAAATTGACCTATTATGCATATAATACCGCCGACTATAAATGCCCAAAACATATTCTTTGCCAGAGGGCTGTTTGGAGATTTTTTATCTACATATTTTGAATATTCGGCTTGTGTAAATTGCTTATCCATTTTAATTCATCCTTTCATTAAATAGTCAGTATTCCATTTGGAGTATTTAATATTATTAAAATATCTTCTTCATTTCCGGTTTCTGCGTTTATATAAACGATAAAATCTCTGTCGTTTACTTTTCCTGTAAATTCATAAACTAAAACTTCTGTTTTAACATCTGTTGGTATTATCGCAAGTCCGGAACTTTTTGCGTTTAAGTCTTTGTTTATAAGTTCTTTTGCTTGAGTTTCGGTTATTTTAGGAGTTGCTATGTCTCGAATTCGATGTGAAAATAGGTAACCTGCGGATTCAAAGCCTAGGATTTCCCCGTTATCAAGAGCTACGGATACTTTTACTAAGTCAGCGTATACAGTTACATTATCTTGCTTATATGCAAAATTTATTGTCGCAATGTTGTTTTGTTCTATATAATAAGTGGCTTCCATACTTTCAATACCTCGTGAAGTTAGAAATTCTTTTGCTTTTTGTTTTGCATCGTCTATTGAAAGTGTTTTGTCTTTTACATCTCTATTGTAAAGCATCCATATTGTGTGACCTCCGACTTTGGAGATGTCCATATTAACTTCATTATCGTCTGTTAATTTTGCCGAGATGCTGTAACAAGGAATTTTTGAATTATTTGCTTCACTAATTGATGTGATTTCTTTAACTTTATCTTTTCCTAAAAAGTTTAATGCTACATTTTTTGCATCTTCTGCAGATATTGGATCCCCTGTTATTCCTTGAGGTTCAATTGTTGTTATGTGGTCTGAAAATGGACCGTCATATATAAGACCGGGATAGTCTTGGAAAGTGTCAGCTACTTGTTCAAATACATTTGAATTTTCTGTTTGGTTAATTTGTTTAAATGTTGCTGAACCCTTTTTTTGAATTTCATTCCAATACATTTTTCCTCCGCCAATTTGACCTGATAATTCAGCCATACTGTTTTGGAGCTTTGTTGCATAATCTGATAGTGATTTTATTTGAGATAATTGTTCGTCGGATAAAGCTTTTTGCTCTATTGTTTGTAATGTAAGGGCATGGGAAAAATCGCTTGTTTGAGATAAGAATTTAGAAGTTTGAGCAATTAGATTTTGTTCTATCGGGAGTTGTACCAGATTAGTTTTTGCTAAGTTTGACTGACGCCATATTTCGCTCATTGTTTTTGCACCGTGAACAGGATCTTTGCTGACTAGTGCTTTTGCAAGGAGTGTATCAATGTTTTCAACATAAGCGGCAAGCTCGTAAAATGCGTAATTGTAGCTATTTTCAAGTGACTGTCTATTATCGTTTCTTATTTTTATAATATATCCTAGTAAAGCAAATATAATAAGAAAACTTGTAATTACTATTGTAAACATATGTCTGTCTTTTAATCTGTTTTTCCAGTCTTTTAATTTGTTGACAAAATTCATAATTTTAATCCTCCATAAATTTATTTAGCAAAAACGTGTTTGCCGATTGTTTTTACAACTTCTCTGCTCCAAATCCATTTACTTGTTGCTGTATTGGGATTAAAAAAGTATAAGCAACCACCGGTTGGATCATATCCGTTTAATGCCTCACGTGCTGCTTTTCTTGCACTTGCATCTTGGGGTACTTCTTGGTTTATTGTTCCGTTTGAAACCGGTTCAAACGCTCCGGGCTGGTAAATTACTCCGGACAATGAATTAGGGAAGTCCGGACTGCTTACTCTGTTTAAAATGACTGCTGCAACACAAACTTGACCAAGATATGGTTCGCCTTTTGATTCTGCATGTACAATTCTGGCAAGTAATTCTTCTTCGTTATTTCTGGAAGTAGAGACTGCCAAAGTTTTTACTGACATAGTAGCGATTAGAAGAAAAATAGAAATAAGTATAAATTTTTTCAAAGTTTTCACTCCTTTGTTATGATAACTAGCTTTTGCCAAACAATGAGTCTGAACAGTAACTATTTTTTACAAAAAAATATAAAATATACATTAGTATAGGTTTACAATAGATATGTCACAGTAAAAATAAAAAAAGGAAATACCAAA
>CAYZJZ010000047.1:0-8457 GCA_964478905.1 uncultured Eubacteriales bacterium | reverse complement strand
CCGCTACGGACTTTCACCGATTAACTAATCGACATGCCTGTCGCACAACTAAAAAATCGCCTTTGCCGCACGGCAAAAGCGATTTTTTCTTTAATCTTATTCCATTGTAAATGGTAACAAAGCGATGTGTCTAGCTCTCTTTACAGCTATTGTCAAATCTCTTTGATGTTTAGCACAAAGACCTGTAACACGTCTAGGAAGTATCTTTCCTTTTTCAGAAACATATTTCTTTAACTTATCAACTTGTTTGTAGTCAATAACTAAGTTCTTGTCAGCACAATATGCACAAACTTTTCTCTTAGGCTTTCTGATTCTTACGTTATCATCATCAGAAGCGTTTCTATTATTTCTCTTATAATTACCTGCCATTTTTATTTCCCTCCATTCTTTCATCTTAGAAAGGCAAATTAGAATCCTCTTCTATCGCCATAAATCCTTCAGATGACGGAGCATTATTTGGTTGAGCTGATGGATTAAATCCCGCATCAAAGTTAGCAGCATTAGGATCTCTCTTGCTATCAGCAAAATACGCATCTTCAGCAATAACTTCAGTTACATATACCTTTTTTCCATCTTTATCATCATAGTTTCTAGTTTGAATATGTCCGCAAACAGCAACTTGTTGACCTTTTGTAAAATACTTGCTACAAAATTCGCCGGTCTTGGCCCAAGCAACAATATTTATAAAGTCAGCATCAGGTTGTCCTTCTTGCTTAAATCTTCTATTAACTGCTAATGAAAAAGAGCAAACCAATGTATTATTATTGGTAGTATATCTAACTTCAGGATCTCTTGTCAGTCTTCCCATTAAAATAACCTTGTTCATTCAACCTTCCTCCTCATCAAATATATAACTAGTCTTCTTTTCTAATTGTAATAAACTTAAGTACGCTATCAGTAATCTTATAAACTCTCTCAAGTTCATCAATAAATTCAGCCTTAGCCTCGAAATTTACTAAAACATAGTAACCTTGTGTAAACTTCTTAATAGGGTAAGCAAGTTTCTTCATTCCCCATTCATTAGTTTCTACAACCTTACCACCTTCAGATTCGATTAAAGTATTGAACTTTTCAACTAAACCTTTAATCCCTTCTTGTTCAACATTAGGATTAATAATATAAATAGATTCATATTTGTTTAGCATTCATTTCACCCCCTCTTGGACTTTAAGACCCTACCGTGACAGTAGAGTAAGGAAAACTGCTTATCTATAATATCACAGGTTTACGAAAAATGCAAGGTCTTAAAGATATTTTTTCACCGTGTTATATAACATCATCTGTATTTTATTCCATTATTTTCAATTTGTCAATACAGTCACCTATTAACCCAACAAATTTTCCATCTTTTGAAATTCTTTTATCGCATATAGCTATAATTACGTTTTTTACTGCTATTTTTTCTTCATTTTCATATACATAACATTCATCAGTTTTAAATCCTACCAGGACTTCTCTATCACTGCTTACAGTTGAAATCGGTATTATCCTTACTTTGCTTTTTATTTTTTCTTCTATTTCTTCACTGCCATTTTTTATTTTTTCGTAGACTTCTTTGGAAATAACATCTCTAACCACTTCCCCTTCTACAATAATAACCGGATAATTTGTAAAAGGCTCTTTTACATTATGCCCAGAATCATATAAAGCCTTAAATTCCATTTGTTTTCCAAAAATCTTAACTTCCACCTTATACACAAACTGATTTAATCTTTTTCGTTGCTTTATAAACGAAAGAATATATTTCCCCAAGATATATGAAAAACAACTTCCAATAGCAACTAAAATCACGGGAAATTCTTCAACATATAAAATTCCACCTTCTTTTACAGTTACAACATTGAAAAAATATGCTAATCCAAAGCTTACACCACCGATAAAAAAAGTAATTGAATAAAAGTACAGTAAAATTCTAATAAAAATTTTTAGCCTTTTAGGGAAAAAACTAAAGTACACAATTGCAACAGAAAGTAAAATTTTTGCAATAATAAGTGGCTCATTATAAAATAAAAAAACATAACTTAAAATAACATATAAAGCCCCAATGGTCGAGCCTATTGAAAGTTTGTACCACTTAAAATCTATATCACAGAACTTTGCTGTCATATACAAGATTATATAGTTCATAATAAAATTTTCAACAAACATCTGATCTGCATATATAATCAAAGAGAGTACACCTCCTTAATTAGAGTATACTCTCGTACAAACCTAAAATATGTCACATTTTGCTTCAGTAAAAAACTAAAATTCCATAGGAGGCTCATTAGTCGCTCCAAAATAAAATTTAATAGCTTGAACAATTCGCGCTGATGCCTTTCCGTCTCCATAAGGATTAGCAGCTTTATTCATCTTTTCATATTCATTTTTATCGTCTAGAAGCATCTTTGCTAACTTATAAATTTCTTCTTCATCAGTTCCCGCCATTTTTACAGTTCCGGCCTCGACAGCTTCAGGACGTTCTGTTTCTTGACGTAAAACAAGCACAGGTTTACCAAGCGCCGGTGCTTCTTCTTGAAGACCACCGGAATCAGTCATAACTAAATACGACCTATCCATTAAATTGTGTAATTCTTGAACAGCCAATGGTTCAATTAGGTGAACATTTTTCACATCGCCTAAAATTCTATTTGCCGGCTCTCTAACCAAAGGATTTAGATGAACAGGGTAAACAATTTCAATATCTTTATATTCAGTTGCAATACGTTTTACAGCCCTAAATATATTCTCCATCGGTTCTCCTAAATTTTCTCTCCTATGTGCTGTAAGTAAAATAACTCTTTTATTAAAATCAATTTCACATAGTTCAGAAGTTTCAAACTCATAAGAATCACTTACTGTCGTCTTTAGAGCATCTATAACGGTATTTCCGGTAACATATATTCCTTCTTCAGGTACACTTTCTTTTAATAAATTATTTTTATTGTTTTCAGTTGGGCAAAAATGCAAATCTGCCATACTTCCAACCAATTTTCTATTCATTTCTTCAGGAAACGGCGAATACTTATCATAAGTCCTAAGTCCAGCTTCAACGTGTCCGATTTTAACCTTTGAATAAAAGCCGGCAAGCGCTCCTGCAAACGTAGTAGTCGTATCGCCATGAACTAAAATCATATCCGGTTTAGCTTTATCAATTACTTCAACTAGTCCATTTAGAACAGAAGATGTAATCTCCGGCAATGTCTGTCTGTTCTTCATAACATTTAAATCATAATCAGGTGTAATATTAAATATATTTAGTACCTGATCAAGCATTTGTCTATGTTGTGCTGTAACACAAACAATATCTTCGATATCATTGTCACGCTTTAATTCATTTACCAATGGAGCCATTTTTATAGCTTCCGGTCTTGTTCCAAAAATCGTCATAACTCTAATCTTTTTCATTCTTACTTTCTCCTTCTCCCTCATTCATATCCGCCATATACCTACTACCGGCGATGATAAATATAACAATTGCAATTATAAGTAATGTAAACTTCCAAATTCCTGTTTCTATTAAAACTATTCCTGCAAGTCCTAAAAAAGCACTAATTATATATAAAATTATAACTGACTGCTTTTGTGAAAGCCCAGAGTCAACAAGCCTGTGATGTAAATGCCCACGATCAGCTTGCATAGGAGATTTTCCATGTATTAATCTTCTAATAATAGCAAACGCAGTATCAAATATAGGCAAACCTAAAACTATAAGAGGTACTACAATCGCAATAGCTGTATAACTCTTTACAAGTCCCATTATAGAAATAGTCCCTAACGTAAAACCTAAAAATGCTGAACCGGTCTCACCCATAAAAATTTTCGCAGGATTAAAATTAAACGGTAAAAATCCCATGGTAGCTCCGGCTAAAGCTGTAGTTAAAACAATTGTTTGAGGTTGGTTTAAATATACCGCGATAAACAATAACGATATTGAAGAAATCGTCGCAACTCCGGCAGCTAGTCCGTCTAATCCATCTATAAAATTTATAGCATTTGTAATTCCGACTATCCATATCATAGTTAATGGAATAGACCAAACACCAAGTTCAAAAATCCCGTCTTCAACAAAAGGATTAGTTAAAAATTCAACCCTAACTCCAAATCCAACGACAATTCCGGCAGCAACAATTTGGAATGCAAGTTTTTGCCAAGCACTTATCGGCTTTATATCATCCCAAATTCCGGCAATTTGGATAACAATAATTCCAAGCATCAAGCCCAAAATCTGGTTATTAAAAATAACAGGATCGTTAAATCCAACAATTACAATATACCCTACTAATCCCATTATAAAGCCAATTAGAATAGCTAATCCGCCAAGACGCGGAATAGGTTTTTTATGAACACGCCTACTATCATTAGGCACATCTATAGCGTTTAACTTAACAGCTAAAGTTTTAATAAATGGTGTCACAAAAAATGCCGTTATAAAAGCAATTGAAAAAATCATAATTATACTGATATAGTCCTTCATTTCTTTTCTCCTTTGTAATTCTAAAAATCAAGCATTTTATTTCTTTGCTCATATTTTCCGCCTAAGAATTCAGTTTTTATCCAAATATCAAAATACTTTTTCCCTTCCTCAATGTCTAAAAATCTTCCAGGGAAACAAATAACATTAGTATCGTTATGAAGTCTGGATAATTTCGCAAACTCTTCGCAAGTACAATTTACAGCTCTAACTCCCCTAACCTTATTGGCAGCTATACTAACGCCAATTCCGCTACCACATACTAAAACTCCTCTATCCACTTCGCCACTCGAAACAGCACGAGCAACAGGCAATGCATAATCAGGGAATCCATCCTCTTTATCAAAAGAATACGCACCAAAGTCCTTAACTTCATATCCCGCTGAAGAAATATATTCTTTTAACTGTTCCTTAAACTCAAAACCGGCATGGTCAGCTCCAATAGCAATTTTCATATTTTCTATACCTCCAAATTCAATTTATTATATACTTTCATTTGGATTTAGTCAAATATTGTTTTATAGAACACATTTTTATATGTATATTCAAAACTTCGCCTTTCAAATAGTAGCAAAAAAGCCACAACCTAAAAAGTTGTGACTTTCTTTTACATCGTAAGTATATCTTACTTTAATTCTACTGTAGCACCAGCTTCTGTAAGCTTAGCCTTGATAGATTCAGCTTCTTCCTTAGAAGCGCCTTCTTTAACGTTCTTAGGAGCTCCATCAACCATTTCCTTAGCTTCTTTTAATCCAAGACCTGTGATTTCTCTAACAACCTTGATAACGCCAATCTTGTTAGCACCAGCATCTTTTAATACTACTGTAAATTCAGTTTGTTCAGCACCAGCTGCTGCACCAGCAACTGCTGCACCTGCAGCTGCTACTGGAGCTGCTGCTGTTACTCCAAATTCTTCTTCTAAAGCTTTTACTAATTCATTTAATTCTAATACTGTAAGAGCCTTTACTTCTTCCATAACTTTTTCAATCTTTTCACTCATTTTAAATACCTCCATAATTTTCATTATTATAATAAATAGTCGAAATCGTCCAATTATCAATATGCTTGGGATTTCTTCGCATTAAGCGTTAGCTTCTTGCTTTTCAGCAATAGCCTTGATAACATAAGCAAGTGATGTAATAGGAGCATTGAATCCTCCAAGTACTTTCGCAATAAGAGTTTCTTTTGAAGGAATCTTAGAAATTTCTTCAATACCCTTTGCATCATATACACTTCCTTCTACCCAACCAGCCTTAAAGCTGAAAGCTTCAACATTTTCAACAGTCTTAGCCATAATTCTAGCTGGAGCTGTGCAATCGTCGTGGCTTATAGCAATAGCTGTAGGTCCTTCTAAATATTCAGATAAACCTTCATATTCAGTTCCTTTAATAGCTAACTTGATTAAAGTATTCTTAGCAACTTTATATTCAACGTTTTCTTTTCTAAGTTCGTTTCTTAATGCTGTGATGTCTTCAACAGTAATACCTCTGTAATCAACAACTACAACACCCTTTGCACCATTAATCTTTTCAGCAAGTTCTTTAACTTCTCCACTTTTCTTTTCTAATGCAATTTTGCCTGGCATAAAATCTGCACCACCTTTCAATCAAAATGTATAATCTCACCTAATTCGAAAAAAGACTTTCTAAGCTAAAGGCGCAATAGAAAGTCTTAAAGAATCTATTTTATCGCCTCCGTAGGATTATTAAGCTTGTCGCCCCTACCATCTTAGGTAAAATTTTCTTAATTATTCAGCAACTTTAGAAGTGCTTACTCTAACACCCGGTCCCATTGTGGAAGAAACACTAACACTCTTTAAGTATTGACCTTTAGCTGAAGCAGGTTTTGCTTTAACAATAGCTCCCATAAGAGTCTTAAAGTTTTCAACAAGCTTTTCTTCACCAAAAGATGCTTTTCCGATTGGGCAGTGAATAATATTAGTTTTATCTAATCTGTATTCAATCTTACCGGCTTTAATATCAGCAATAGCCTTAGCTACGTCCATAGAAACTGTTCCTGATTTAGGGTTAGGCATTAAACCTTTAGGTCCTAATACTTTACCTAATCTACCAACAACACCCATCATATCTGGAGTTGCAACGATTACATCAAAGTCAAACCAGTTTTCACCTTGAATTTTAGCTACTAGCTCTTCGCCACCTACATAATCTGCACCGGCAGCTTCTGCTTCTTTTACTTTATCTCCCTTAGCAAATACTAAAACACGAACTTTTTTACCAGTTCCGTGAGGAAGAACTACAACACCTCTAACTTGTTGGTCAGCGTGTCTTGAATCAACACCAAGTTTAATATGAGCTTCAATGCTTTCATCAAACTTAGCTTTAGCTGTTTTTACAACTAATGAAAATGCTTCTTCTGTATCGTATAACTTGTTAGAATCGATAAGCTTTGCACTTTCAACATACTTCTTACCATGTTTCATTTCTAATTTACCTCCTTTGGTACAAACGGCATACTAACTAACGTTTTCAGCCTCCCGAATTTAATTTGTGTTACTGACAAAATAATTTAATAAATTTTTCAATTATTAGTCAACAACAACAATACCCATACTTCTAGCTGTTCCACGAACCATACTCATAGCTGATTCGATAGATGCTGCGTTTAAATCTTGCATTTTTAATTCTGCAATTTTTCTTACAGTTTCGTTAGAAATTGTAGCAACCTTATCACGGTTTGGCTTTGCAGATGCAGTAGCAAGTCCTGCTTCTTTCTTTAATAAAACTGCTGTTGGCGGTGTTTTTGTGATAAATGTGAATGATTTATCAGCATAAATTGTAATAACTGCCGGAATAATCATACCAGGTTGGCTTGCAGTTTTATCATTGAATTCTTTACAGAATTGCATAATGTTAATACCGTAAGGTCCAAGTGCAGGTCCGATTGGTGGTGCTGGATTAGCTTTACCAGCTTCACATTGTACTTTTACACTACCGATTACTTTCTTAGGTGCTGCCATTATTAGTCACTCCCTTCTTAGATTTTTTGTATTTGTGTAAATTCAAGTTCAGCAGGAGTTTCCCTTCCAAACATTGACACTAATACTCTAACTTTGCGTTTTTCCATGTTAATTTCTTCAATTACTCCTATAAAGTCTTTTAATGGTCCTGACATAACTTTAACGTTATCTCCAACTTCAAAGTCTACTACGATATCTAGTTCTTCAATACCCATATTCATTATTTCTTCGTCAGTTAATGGTTCAGGCTTAGCTCCAGGTCCAACAAACCCAGTAACACCTCTTACATTTCTAACGACATACCAAGTGTCATCGTTCATATACATTTTTACCAAAACATAACTTGGGAAAACTTTTCTTAAAGAAGTCTTTCTCTTACCGTCTTTAATCTCAATTTGTTCTTCCATAGGAACTATAACTTCGACTATTTGGTCTTGAAGGCCTCTATTTTCGATTATTTTATCCAAATTAGTTTTTACCTTGTTTTCATATCCAGAATAAGTATGAACAACATACCATCTTAAAGATTCGGAATATTCTTCGTGAGGCAATAATGCCACCTCCTCTTAAAAATGTCAGACTTAGAATCTGGAAGTAATAAATTCAACTGCGTATAGACTAGCTGTATCTGATAAGAATACGAATACTCCTAAAATAGCCGAAATAACTATAACAGCAGCAGTACCCAAAGCTATATCTTTACCTGTTGGCCAAATTACTTTTTTTAACTCTGACTTTGTTTCTTTTAAAATTCCATTTTTCATACTTTCACATCCTTACTTGGTTTCTTTATGTTCTGTATGCTTTTTGCAGAATTTACAATACTTTTTCATTTCAACTCTGTCCGGATCGTTCTTTTTGTTTTTCATAGAATCGTAATTTCTTCTTTGGCATTCACTACAAGCTAGTGTTATCTTTTCTCTCATTTTTTACACCTCCACTTTACACTTCCACGCAAAAATATTTTTTATTCACACAAAAAAAGCTTTCCGTGTGGAACGCACTTATAAATTTATCACATAAT
>CAYZJZ010000046.1:0-8598 GCA_964478905.1 uncultured Eubacteriales bacterium | reverse complement strand
GAGGTAATTTATATGAAAAAAGTAATTTTAACCGGAGACAGACCTACCGGCAGACTTCATGTAGGCCATTATGTCGGTTCTCTAAAAGAAAGAGTAAGGTTACAAAATTCCGGTGATTATGATGATATATATATTATGATAGCAGATGCTCAAGCACTTACTGATAATGCTGAGCATCCTGAAAAGGTGCGCCAAAATATTATGCAAGTAGCTTTAGATTACCTTGCTTGTGGAATTAATCCGGAAAAGGCTTGTATTTTTATTCAATCTATGATTCCTGAGCTAACCGAGCTAACATTTTATTATATGAATTTAGTTACTGTTTCTCGTGTTCAACGTAATCCGACTGTTAAATCCGAAATAAAAATGAGAAATTTTGAAGCTAGTATTCCGGTTGGATTTTTCTGTTATCCGATTAGCCAAGCGGCTGATATTACTGCTTTTGGAGCTACTGATGTGCCGGCTGGTGAAGACCAAATGCCGATGATAGAACAAACTAGAGAAATTGTACATAAGTTTAATGAAGTTTATGGCGAAACTTTAGTTGAGCCGAAGATTGTTCTGCCTTCAAACCAGGCTTGTTTAAGACTTCCAGGAATTGACGGAAAAGCGAAGATGAGTAAATCTCTTGGAAATTGTATTTATTTGTCTGATGAACCGGAAGAAATTAAAAAGAAAATTATGTCAATGTTTACCGATCCTACCCATTTGAGAAAAGAGGATCCGGGGCATACAGAAGGTAATCCGGTATTTATATATTTAGATGCTTTTTGTAAAGACGAACATTTTAGTGAATTTTTGCCTGAATATGCAAACCTTGCTGAACTTAAAGCTCATTACGAGCGAGGTGGCTTAGGAGATGTAACGGTAAAGAAGTTCTTGAATAATGTTTTACAAGCAGAACTTGGTCCAATTCGTGAGAGAAGAAAAGAATGGGAACAGAAAATACCTGAAGTTTATGAGATATTGCGAGCAGGTAGTGAAAAAGCTGAGAAGGTTGCGGCTAAGACTTTAAGTGATGTACGTCATTCAATGCGTATAGATTATTTTGATAATCAAAATCTTTTGAAATAGTGAAAATAAAAAAATCTAACTGTAATGGTTGGATTTTTTTATTTTCACTTAACTTTCACATATTACAAATTGACTTTACTTTTTTTAAATAATAGAATTGAGTAAAGGAGTTAGGAGAAATGTTTGAAAAGAGACGAAATTTATCTAAGATACTTTTAATTTTCTTTATTTTTTTAGTGATTTTTTCATTTGCACTAGTTTCTCTATCAGTTGATCACGAATGTATAGGAAATGAATGTACTATTTGTTGTGAAATTAATTTGATAAAAGATATTTTTGGCGGAATGTTGATTTTGTCGTTTTTGTATACTTTTTTTAAAATATTTAACGATTTTATTAGTTATGCGATACATAAATATTTGGTTTGTTATCGTTTGACTCCTATAGAACTTAGAGTAAAAATTTTAGAATAGACCTTTCAAAAAAACTCACAAAATTCACAAAGCATTGTACTGTACCTCGCTTCACAAAAATATTTTTTGTGGAAAGTGTAGTGCTGGGTTAAAGTACGGAACGGAGCTTACGCTCACATCCTGGGCACCTTTAAAATGTGTTTTACATAGAGGGACAAAAAAGCAATTTTTGTTTCGCTCAGTAAAGTACAATGCTTTATACTAATTATAAATGAGTTTTTTAGTGTGCAAAAAAATAACTAAAGAAAGGTGAATTATATGATAAAAATTAAAGGTTTATCTAAGAAATTTGATGAAGAATGTAATATAAGGATAAAAGATACTGAATTTAAGGATAGAACGTCATATGTTCTTTTAGGACCGTCAGGTTGTGGTAAGTCTACTATGCTTAATATGATTACAGGAGTTATAACTCCTACAACGGGCAGTGTTTTGGTTGATGATACTGAAATTACTAAGCTTACTCAACAGGAAAAAGATGCATATAGACTAAAGAATATAGGATATATTTTTCAAGATTTTAAGCTTATTGATGATATGACTGTTGAAGATAACTTGAACTTGTTAAAACTTGGCAATGTTGAATGTTTACCAATTGACGAAGTATTAGAGAGTGTTGGAATTAAAGGAAAACGTAAAAACAAGGTAAAACATTTATCCGGTGGAGAGCGACAAAGAGTTGCTATCGCAAGGGCTTTAATTAAGCAACCTAGAATAATAATTGCGGATGAGCCAACTGGGAATTTGAACTTTGAAAACGGAAAAAAAGTTGTAGAATTGCTTATAAAGGCGAGTCAGAAATTTTCTAACACTATGATTGTTGTAACTCATGATGACAGATTGGTAGAGTATTTTGATGAAGCGTTACACTTCGAAGATATGTTAATTAGAGAAGGGGGTAACGAAAATGTTTAGTTTTGCATTAAAAAATTTATGGACAAGAAAGTCTAAAGCGATTTTATCTGCAATTTCTATAATAATGGCTACAACAATTGGATTACTTGCGTTTAATATTTCGAAACAGGTAGAAGAAGGGATTGTTGCTACTGTTACATATTACGATACATTAGTCGGACCTGCGGGAAGCGAAACACAACTTGCGTTAAATACGTTGTTTTTTACTGGTTCTCCGGTTGGAACTATTGAGTACGAGAACTACGAAAAATTAAAAAAGGATTATAGGGTAAATGATGCTATTCCTTTTGCTATGGGAGATAGTTTTAAGGGTGCGAAACTTGTTGGAACTGAATCGAGGTATTTAAAAGATTATAGATTAAAATCCGGAGAGTTATTTGAAAATACGTTTGAGGCTGTTTTAGGCTATAACGTAGCCAAAGAAAATAAGTTAAATGTTGGAGATGCGTTTTTAAGCTCTCATGGTATTTCTGAAAGTGGAGAGTCTGGGCATCAACATAATGAGCCTTATACGGTTTCGGGAATTTTGGCTAAAACTAATACTGCGTATGATAATATTGTTTTTATAAATATATCTGATGTTTGGAATGTTCATAATCATACCGATGAGGAAGAACATCATGATGAAGATAGTGAAGAACATCACGAAGATGAACATGGTGGTGTTACTGCGATTTTGTTGAAAACTAAAAATCCGTCATTTCAAGCTAAATTATCCGCTGAATTAAATAAGGTTTCTGGTATTCAAGCTATAAATCCGACAACTGTTGTTAGAGAAATAATGGAAAGTATTGATCTTAGCAAACAAATTGTATATGTATTGTGCTTTGTTATAGGTATTATGGCGTTTATGATTATATACATAATTGCGTTGCTTAATATGCACGATGCGAAAAAAGATATAAAACTTATGAGGTTACTTGGTATCTCTAAGGGAAAAATCAATGGAATTTTAGTTATTCAAAATTTAGCTGTTACTTTGGTGGCTATTGTTTTGTCTGTGGTATTGTGTAGAGGTTTACTGATTGCTGTTAATGATTTTACTTCTGGAATGGGAATAGTTATAAACTATTTGAAATTCTATACTGAAGAAATTCTAATAATTGTTGGAATTATTGTTGCAAGTTTAATTCCTTCGTTTTTAGCTAATATAAAGTCTTTTAGTAAAGACCCGATTAATGATTAGGGAGTGAGAAAATATGAAGAAAGTATTAATTTTAACGCTTGTGTGTTGTTTAGTTTGCTTTACCGGTTGTGGAGAGAAAAACAATGTAGATAATAAGGTAATTTCAATGAATGATAGTAAGAGTGAAAATATTGCAGAAAATGATTTACTTGAAGGTAATAATAATGAAGATGGTAATGTGGAAGATACGGGGAGTACAGAAAATATTGTTACTCCCACTGAAACATTAGCTCCTTCATCTAGTATAAAGTCGGAAGTTGTAAAAGATACTGTGTTGCCTAAAGCTAATGACGATGGGATTACGATATTGAAGTTTAAAAATACAAATTCTGATGAGGCGATTAAAGCGTTGAATGGGAAGAAGGTATCTATAACAGGATATATTTCTACTTTATCTCCACTAAATGGTGAATTCGCGTATTTAATGAATATGCCGTACCAAAGTTGTCCGTTTTGTATTCCCGGTACTTCGGAGATAAGCAATACGCTTGCAATTTATGCCGGAAATAAGAGTAAGATTAAGTTTACTGATGAACCTGTTACAGTAGTTGGTACATTAGAAACAGGAGATTTCACCGATGGATTTGGGTATCAATATGGAGTTAGATTAAATAATGTTACTGTAAGCAAGGCTGATGTAGATAAACTGTCTGTAGCTGTAAAGCAATATAACCTTTTGGCTGAAAATGGTGTTGTTGGTCAAATATATGATAGTATAATGAGTGCTGATCCGTCTGTGTTCTATAACTATTATCAATTTGAAACGCCGGAACTAATTAGTATGGATTTTATTAATTCTACTAAATCTACTTTAGAAGGCTATAACGGAAAAGGCGAGTATAATAAACTTATTAATACTATGAATGACTTGATTAGTTTGTGTAATTCAGTAAATAGCGATATTGAAGCAGGAGATTATTCAAAATTTAATAGTTATCAAGCTAGATTACAAAATGTTTATTATACATTTTCTATGTGGATGGCTGAAGGAGAATTGTAATTAATGACTTATGATGAGTTTAAAACAAAATACAATATACATTCGTTAAATTCTGAGCAAGAGAAAGCTGTTAAATCTATTGACGGGTATAATTTAATTTTAGCAGTACCGGGAAGTGGTAAAACTACGGTCTTGGTAACGAGACTTGGATATATGGTACTTGCTTGTGGAATTAATCCTAAAAATATTCTTACTATGACTTATACGAAGGCTGCGACTGTTGATATGAAAAAGCGTTTTGCTGATTACTTTGGTATTGATAACGCTTATAAAATAGAATTTAGAACTATTAATGGTGTATGCAGTAAGATTATAAAGCATTATGAATATACAAAGAGAAGTAAGGCTTTTTCTCTTATGGAAGATGAAAAGTACATCAATACTATTATACGCGATATATATTTAGCTAGATTTAGAGATTATCCGACTAATTCAGAAATAAAAGAAGTAAGAACTCTTATTACATATGTAAAAAATCAAGATTTGACAAGAGATGAGATAAAGGAGCTTGAAACAGATATTCCTAATTTTTATGTGTTATATTGTGACTATCAAGATGTATTATTGAAGAATAAAATTATGGATTATGATGATCAAATGGTGTATGCGTATAGGATTTTAAAAAGTTATCCGGATATTCTTAATTTTTTTCGAGAGCAGTTTAAGTACATATGTGTAGATGAGGCTCAAGATACTTCTAAAATTCAACATAGTATAATTGAGCTTTTGGCTAATGGATATAATAATTTATTTATGGTAGGAGATGAGGATCAAAGTATATATGGGTATAGGGCTGCGTATCCTAAAGCTTTACTAGATTTTAAGGTTACGCATCCTAATGCTAATATTTTGTTAATGGAGCATAATTACCGTACAACTAAGGCTATTATAGATAAGGCTAATAGTTTTATAAAGCTGAATCGGGATAGGTATGAAAAAGAAATTCGTTCTACTAGGGGAGATGGAAATGAAATTAAAGAGATTTCGCTAAAGAGTAGGGTGGCACAGTATTCGTATATACTAAAAATTGTTCAAGATAATGATGAGGAAATTGCTTTTTTATATAGAGACAATGATAGTTGTATTCCTCTTATTGACTTGTTTGAAAGAAATAATATTTCATATAGATGTAGGCAATTAGATGATACGTTTTTTTCAAACCGTGTTGTTCAAGATATTTTAAATATGATACGTTTTGCGTATAATCCTACTGATATAGAACTGTTTATGGGAATATATTATAAATTTGGTGCTGGAATTACTAAGGAAATGGCGGAATTTGTACGTAAGAGCGACAGGAAAACGGATAATCTTTTCGAGTTACTGCTAGCGAATACAAGTGCTTCAGCGTATACTAAGCGAAGATGTAAGGAGTTAATCGAGTGCTTTGATGAACTAAAGAATGAGAAAGCTGATAGAGCTGTTTATAAAATTATTAATTATATGGGATATGGAGAATATTTAAAGAAAAATCATATGGATGATAACAAGGCTTTTATTTTAAGAATCCTCGGAATGTATGAAGCGAGTCCTATGAGATTAATAGAGAGGCTGGAGGAGCTAAAAGAGATTATTAAAACTCATCAAAATGAAGGAAATATTGTTTTATCCACTATTCATTCGAGTAAAGGCTTGGAATACAAGCAAGTATATATTATAGATGCTATTGATGGTGTTTTCCCAAGAGATGTTGAAGAAAATTTAGAGGAAGAACGTAGAATTTTTTATGTTGGAATGACGAGAGCTAAAGATAAATTGTCTGTTTTTACATATAAAGATAGTCCGTCTGCTTTTTCAAGATTTTTATTTCCTGCTAAAGGTTTTCCTTTTGCATTAAACAAAGTTAACATACACGGAAAGAGGGTAGATACTGGATTTTATGTTGGAGAAAGAGTAGTACATAAAAAGTTTGGAAAAGGGCGTGTTAATTTAGTGAATGGAGATACTATCGAAGTTATATTTGGAAAGGAGCGCAAGTCGTTTTCAGCTAAAGTTGTTTCTGAAAACAAGTTGTTAACTGAAGATAAATAAAAGAGTCTATAAAAAAACTCACAAAATTCATAAAGCATTGTACTGTACCTCGCTCTACAAAAATATTTTTTGTGGAAAGTGTAGTACTAAGTTAAACTACGGAACGGAGCTTACGCTCACATCCTGGGCACCTTTAAAATGTGTTTTACATAGAGGGACAAAAAAGCAATTTTTGTTTCGCTCAGTAAAGTGCAATGCTTTATATTAATGATAAACGAGTTTTTTATAGGCTCTTTTAGTTTTCAGCTATTTCAACTTTAACATTTCTATTCTTTATTTGATTTTTATTCATTGTTTTTAAGACTTCTTCCACATATTCAGAAGGGACTTCAACGAAAGAATAGCTATCGAGGATAATTATTTTTCCTAAGTCTTTTCCGGCAACGGAAGTTTTACTTGCGATAGCTCCAACAATGTCTTTTACTTTAACTTTGTCTTTTTTGCCGACTGTTAAAAATAATTTTACCATTCCGTCGGAAGTTATTTTTAATTCTTCTTTTTTAGGAGTTTCAGTATCTTTTGTTATGTAGCTTGCTAAAGCTTTTGCAATTTGTTCAAAAGAGTAACCGTCATCAATTAACGTATCGACTAACGGGCTTTTCCCAAATTTTTGCTTTGAAATTATTTTCCTTATTTCATCAGCCATTTCATTATTTTCTATTTCTTCAACTTGTGTAATAGAAGGAGCTTTTTCAGCTTTTATTTTTATTTTAGCGTATCTTTCAATGTCGCGTAAGTCACGAATTTCTTTGCCTACAACAAAGGATATAGCTTTTCCGGATTTACCGTTTCTACCTGTACGTCCGATTCTATGAACATAGTATTCATTTTCTTGTGGAAGATCATAGTTAAATACCATATCTAAATTATCTACGTCAATTCCACGAGCAGCCACATCAGTTGCAATTAATACATTAATTTTCCCGGCTTTAAATCTTTTCATAATTCTTTCACGAACTGTTTGACGAATATCGCCGTGTAAAGCCTCACACACAAAGTCTTCGGTTTTAAATAACTCTATTAATTCGTCAACTTTTTTCTTTGTATTGCAAAATACAACTGCCGAATTAGGACGTTCAACTTTAATTAAACGACGGAGCAATGCCGGTTTCATTTTTGTTTTAGTTTCATAATAAACTTGTTCGATATTTTTCACTGTAAGAGTCTCAGCTTTTATTTTTATATGTACAGGATTAGTTTGATATTTTTTTGTGATTTCTAGAATCCTTTTTGGCATTGTTGCTGAGAAAAGAAGAGTTTGATGATTATAATCAATGTCTTTTAAGATTGTTTGTATGTCTTCTTCAAATCCCATATTAAGCATTTCGTCAGCTTCATCTAGAATTACCATTTTTAAATTGTTTAGTTTTAATATGTTTCTACGAATATGATCCATAGCACGTCCCGGAGTAGCGATTACTATTTGACAACCACGTTTTAGTTCCTTCATTTGGCGTTCAATTGAGTCACCGCCATATATTGCAGTAGAGTGAAGTCCTTTTTTAAACCTTGAAAGTTTCTTTATTACTTCGGCAATTTGATTTGCAAGTTCACGAGTAGGGCATAGAATAAGCACTTGAACATCTTTTTTGGATGTGTCGACTTTTTCTACTGCCGGTATTCCAAAAGATGCAGTTTTTCCTGTGCCTGTTTGAGATTGACCAATTACGTCGTTTCCTTCCATAATTACAGGAATTGCCTCTTCCTGAATTTGAGTCATTGTTTCAAAGTGTATTGCATTTAAAGCTTTTATCATTTCAGGTGATAATTCTAATTCTGTAAAGTTTTTCATTAATTTCCTCCATTTTTTTGCAAAAAAATAATTGCCCAAAACTTTGAACAGGGTGCAATTATTTTCAAAGCGTTAAATTAGAGCTTTAGCTTGCTAAAACTCCTTAATTAGTATAGCATAGTTGAAATAAAAAAGCAACGATTTACATAAAAAGTTTTGCGAATCTTAGCTATTAGCGTTGTTTTTG
>CAYZJZ010000045.1:0-8637 GCA_964478905.1 uncultured Eubacteriales bacterium | reverse complement strand
TTGCTATAAAGACTCGATGCTAGAGTATGAAAAATAATGATATTATCTTTTTTTAAGCATCAAATCTGAATAGTAACAAGTTTTTTAAATTTTTTTCATTTTTTAATTGACAACAAAAAAAGACTGTGCTAATATATACCTATGCGCGAGTGGCGGAACAGGCAGACGCACAGGACTTAAAATCCTGCGCCCGATGAGGGCGTACCGGTTCGATTCCGGTTTCGCGCACCAAAAGAGCTTTGACTATTGGTCAAGGCTCTTTTTTCCTGAGAAAAATCGAGCTAGGTGCAAAATTTTAATTATTAGCTCGAACGACAAAAAAATAATCGCCCTCAGTCAAAGTGTGCGATTATTTTTTTAACCAATCAAACTTGGCTAACCGTTCATACGGTTTCCTTCTATGTTTATATTATACATTATAAAATATATTCTTGTCAAACACAATTTTCCTCTTTATCAAAGCTTATTGTTTATAAAAAAAGTAAATATTACAATTCATAGTAAAATTAATTAATAATTATATGCATACTGGAGGAGCTAGGTACAAAATTTTAATTATTAGCTCGAACGACAGAAAAGTTGTTTTTGCAAAGCAGTAAGTCCGAGTAAGAACAAAATCTTGGCTTTATTTCTAAACAATTAATATATATGTTGCTACAACACAGTAATACTGGCAAAATTGTGAAATTTCAAAAAAATAAAAAATTTTTTAAAAAAGTGTTAAGAAAAAAATATAAAATACGATAATGGATGTGTAAAGGATATAAAGATGTTAAAAATGGATGTTCAAAAAATGGATGTCAAGGAAGAAAAAGACGGTAAAAATTAAGGAGGAATTAATCATGAGGATTAATCACAACATTTCGGCAATTAATGCCCACAGACAATTATCAGCAAATCAAGGAGCTACATCAAAGTCATTACAAAAATTATCATCTGGCTTAAGAATTAACAGTGCAGCCGATGATGCAGCAGGACTCGCTATAAGTGAGAAAATGAGAACACAAATCAGAGGTTTGGAGAAAGCTCAAAGTAATGCACAAGACAGTATATCTTTGATTCAAACTGCAGAGGGAGCCTTACAAGAAGTAAGTAATATTTTGCAGAGAATGAGAGAACTAAGCGTTCAATCTATGAACGGTATTCTTTCTGAGACTGAGAAAGATGCAATATCTGCTGAAATGACACAATTGAGACAAGAAGTCGATCGTATTGCGGAAACAAGTAAATTTAATAATACATATCTTCTCAAAGGTACGCTTGGAATGACGGCTGATACAGCTACGTCAACTGTTTATACAACTAATTCTGCTACCGGAAAAGCTGAATTGATGGAAGGAATGATTGGATTAGACGTTGCTGCTGCTGAGAAGAATACAGAATATGAGATTTCGGTTGCAACTGTATCCGGAAGTGGAAGTGTTCTTCAAGTAAAATATAAGAATGTAAAAGGTGAAGATGTAACTGCGACTAGTACCGTTGATCCAACCGCTACATTCTCTGGATTTATCGGATTTACTGATGAAAATGATAGTGATTCCGGTATTAAACTTCAAGTAGAGAATATGGATTTAAATGAGTTAAACGGTAAAGTTATTAATACTTCGGATGGTGGTAAGACTAACCTTCATATCGGAGCTAACTCAGTTGATGCTCCATTAAAAATCGAAATACCTGATTTAAGAGCTCATGCTCTTGGTATTGAAGATTTGTCTATAATTACTGCAAATGATGCAAAACAAACTTTGGATAAGATAGATAATGCACTTACAATATTAAGCTCGGCAAGAGGCGATTTAGGTGCATACCAAAATAGACTTGAATATACATTAAACAGTTTAGCAGCGTCTGCTGAGAATTTAACAGCTGCTGAATCAAGAATTAGAGATGTTGATATGGCTAAGGAAATGATGAACTTCACACAAGCTAATATCCTTAACCAATCTGCTACTGCAATGCTTGCACAAGCAAATCAACAACCTCAAACAGTATTACAATTATTACAAGGATTATAATTTTAACTTTAGAAGGAGCTGTAAAAAACTCATAAAGCTTTATGCTAGTGATAAATGAGTTTTTTACAGCTCCTTTTCTTGATTAAGAGAATTAAAAGTGATAGACTAGAACCCGAGGAGATAGCAAATGAAAATAATTGTAAATAATAAAAACGAAAAAATCCCGAAAGAGTTAATAGAGGCTTGTAACGACGATAGAGTTGTTGCTAAAGTTTTTTATAACAGGGGAATAAAAAATAAAAAAGAACTTAATGAATTTATAAATTCAGATAATTACATACCGTATAATCCTATGGAATTTCCCGGAATAAGAACTGCTTGTGAAATTATAGAAAATTCATTAAAATTAAAAGAAAAAATTGCTGTATATGGCGATTATGATGTTGACGGAGTTACAGCTACAACTGTATTGGTACTGGCTTTAAGAAAGCTTGGAGCAGATGTTATGTATCATGTTCCAGATAGGTTTTCTGAAGGGTATGGTATGAATGAAAACGTGGTAAAAGATTTATGTGAAAATGACGTAAAGACTATCATAACTTGTGATTGTGGGATTTCTAATTTTAATGAAATAAGGCTTGCTAAAGAATTGAATATGAAAGTTATATTAACTGATCACCATACTATTGGGGATGAAATTCCTGATGCCGATGTTGTAATAAATTATAAAATGCTAAGCCCTGAACATCAGGCGAGAAACATATCAGGCTGTGCCACTGCTTACTATTTAGTTTTAGCATTAAATGAATATTTAGGGAAAAAAGCGGATAATTATACCGATTTAGTTGCTTTATCTACTATTTCGGATGTTATGCCACTTAGAGGAGAGAGTAGGTTTTTATTCCAAAAGGGTGCAAAAAAGTTAATTGATGGTGAAAGACTTGGAGTTAAGGCTTTGTTTAAATATATATCTTCGCCTGTTACGAATGCTGATGATATAGGATTTCAAATTGCTCCACGAATTAATGCGGTTGGTAGAATGGATACGGCAAAAACGGCGGTTGAATTATTTCTAACAGATGATGAGGCTGTTGCTGATGAACTTGCGTTAAAGATTAATCGCTTTAATACTGAACGAAAAAATATTCAAAATGATATTTATGAGCAAGCTAGAGAGCAAGTTGAGACTAAAAAACTTAATAAAAAAATACTTGTTTTATATGGAGAAAATTGGCATCACGGAATTATAGGAATTGTTGCGGGGAAGATTTGCGAAGAGTATAAAAAACCGTGTATAATTTTAACTTCTAATGAGGAAGGCGATATTTTAGTTGGATCGGCACGTTCTACGGAGCATCTTAATATTTATGAAACATTAAAGCGGTTTAGTGAAGATTTAGTTAAATTCGGAGGTCATTCTCAAGCGGCAGGTTTATCGTTAAAACTTAGCAATTTAGAAAAGTTTACTAAGGAGATTGAAAACTATGCTGATTTATACCTTGAAGATGAATACGAGGAAAAAGTATATGTAGATGAATTGTTGCCGTTTAATGAAGTAAGTGAGGAACTATTTGAAAACTTAAAACTTGGGGAGCCATATGGTGAGGCTTTTGAAGCGCCTAAATTTGCGTTAAATAAAGTAGTTATAGCTAAAGAGACTATAAATCAAGGCAAGCATCATTTTTTAACTTTAAAAGATGAAAAAGGAAATGAAATAGGAACTACATTGTGGAATTTTGGACCGGATAAGTTGGAGAATAAAAATTGCACAATTATTTATGGAATTTTTAAAGATACTTATAAGGAAAGAAATGAAATAAAAATAAAAATTCAAGACATATTTTTTGAAGATGTTGAAATTGAAGATAAAAAAGTCGAAATAATTGACAGAAGAAATGTGCCTATTGAAAATATAATACAAGAATTTAAAAATTCCGAAATATATTACGAAGGACCTATAATGTACAAGCCGAATTTACCTACTATAAGTTGTAATTTTGATGAAAAAGTAGAGTCCTTAATATTGTATTCTTTGCCGAAAAGTAATAAAATCTTTAATGTAATTATTGAGGAATTACAACCTCAAAGAATAATACTAAATTATTCGTATTTACCTAGGTATGATTTAGACAGCTTTGGTAAGATGTTTTTGGGAGTTGTAAAAAATGTTGTCAATAATAAAGGCGGAGTTATAAATATCGCTAAATTTGCTGAAATAATGCAAGTTGAAGAGGAATTTATAAACACTTTTAGTTTGTTACTTTCAGATTACGGATATTTTGATTTTTCTAATATAGAAGATTTTGCGATTAGATATGAGATAAAGAAAAAAACTAGAAAAAGTAATAAATTCTTGGAAAAAACTGTGTTAAGATATCTTCGTGAGAAAGAGGAATATGTAGCGTATATGAAAGAGAACGCTATTAATAAATAGGAGGAAGAATTATGAAAAGATTTGTTAGTTTTGTTTTAAGTGTTTCGCTTATGTTTAGTTTTACTTTTGCGAATACGGAAGAAGTTGTTTCTAAGTTTGATACTGAAAAGCTTGATTTATTTAGACAATTAATTCAAGAGTTATATTACCAAGATGTTACTGATGAACAACTATATGAGGCTGCATTAAAGGGAATGTTCCAATCTTTAGATAGATATAGTACTTACTATAATGAGGAAGAAACAGCGGAATTTTCTACTAGTGTATCCGGTTTATATTCAGGAATTGGTGTTAAGTTTGAAGGATACAATAATTATATGAGAATTGTTAAGGTATTTGTTAAGACTCCGGCATATAATGCGGGGCTTTTGGCGGGAGATTACATTGTTGGAGTAAATGGTCAAAGTATTGAAGGCTGGTCTTCTAATAAAGTTGCATCTTTAATTAGAGGAGAAGCAGGAACTACTGTGGATTTAGAATTGCTTAGAAATTCTAATGAAATTATTAAAGTAACTGTTGAAAGAGCAAATGTTCAAGCTGAATCTTGTGAATTTAATGTTGTTGGAGAAAACAGCGATATTGGATATATAAAAATTGAAGAATTTAATGCCAGCACCGGTGCTGAAGTTAGCCAATATTTACATACAATGAAGGTTTTAGGGATGAATAAGGTTATTTTGGATTTAAGAGATAATCCGGGCGGATATGTAGACCAAGCGGTAGCGGTTGCGAGAAATTTTGTTCCAAAGGGAGTTATAACTACGCTAAAGTATAAAGATGAGGACAGAGAGACTGCACATAGATCATATTTAACTGAAAAGTATTTTAAGGTTGTGGCGTTGGTTAATGGAAATTCTGCATCTTCTTCTGAGATTTTAGTTGGGGCGTTAAAAGATACAGAAAGTGCAGTAGTTGTTGGAACTACTACTTATGGAAAAGGTGTTTTCCAAAATGTTTATAACTTAAAAGACGGTGGTTCTATAAAGCTTACAACAGGCGCTTATTATACTCCGAATGGAACTTGTATTGATAAAATCGGAATTGAACCGAATGTTGTTGTTGAAAATGTTGATGAACAATTACCAAGAGCGATTGAGGAAGTAAATAAGTTGTAGAAAAAATAATTGACCATTGAGATTTTTAGTGATATTATGGTATATCATAATTAATACTACAATTTTTTGTGATATTTTTAAACTTTAAGGGGGAGTAAAAATGATAGATATTAATTTAATCCGTGAAAATCCGGAAGAAGTTAAAGCAAAGCTTGCTAAAAAATTATACGAAGTAGACTTTACTGAATTTTTAGAGAAAGATAAGGAAAGAAAATCCTTAAGATATGAGAATGACTCCTTAAAGTCCGAGAGAAATAAGACTTCAGCATTAGTTCCTCAATTAAAAAAGGAAGGCAAAGATGCTACTGAGATAATTGAAAATATGAAAAAACTTGGTGATAAGATTAAAGAGAATGATGATAAAATTTCTAAAATTGAGGCTGAGTTACAATATTTCTTAGATTGTTTACCTAATTTGCCTGCTGATGATTTATTACCTGGTGGGAAGGAAAACAATAAAGAAATAGATAGGTGGGGAGAAAAACCTACGTTTGATTTTGAACCTAAAAATCACGTTGATTTAGCCGAAAGTCTTGGAATGATAGACTATAAAAGAGGAGCTAAACTTGGCGGAAATGGTTTCTGGGTTTATAGACACGATGGCGCTAAGCTTGAATGGGCGTTATTAAATTATTTTATTGAAACTCATATTGCTGACGGTTATGAATTTGTATTGTTACCTCATTTGCTTACAAGAAAATGTGGATATGGTGCCGGACAATTCCCTAAATTTGCGGAAGATGTGTATCATTTAGATGCAGACAGTGAAAATAGTACTCATTTCTTATTGCCTACTGCTGAAACTGCTTTGGTTAATATGCATAGTGATGAAATTTTAGAGGAAGAAGAATTACCTATTAAGTATGCCGGATATACTCCATGCTATCGTAAAGAAGCTGGAAGTTACAGGGCTGAAGAACGTGGTATGATTCGTGGACACCAATTTAACAAGGTTGAAATGGTTCAATATACAAAGCCGGAAGATTCTCCAAAAGCTTTTGAAGAACTTGTTAATAAGGCTGCTGCTTTGGTTAGAGGATTAGGACTTCATTATAGAATTTCAAAATTAGCTGCGGCTGATTGTAGTCATGCTATGGCTAGAACTTGTGATATTGAAATTTGGATTCCAAGTATGAATGATTATAAGGAAGTAAGTTCAGTATCTAATGCTCACGATTACCAAGCTAGACGTAACAATACAAGATATAGAAATAAGGAGACCGGAAAACTTGAATATGTTCATACATTAAATGGTTCCGGACTTGCTACGAGTAGAATTTTGCCTGCAATATTAGAACAATATCAACAAGCTGACGGAAGTGTTATGGTTCCTGAAGTTTTGAGAAAATGGGTTGGAAAGGACTATATTGGAAGAGATTAATTTTTTGGGACTGCAAAAGAACTCACGATGCTTTATACTAATGATAAACGAGTTTTTTTACAGTCCCGTTTTAGTATAGGAGGATTTTATGGAAACGATATTAAATAAAATAACGAATGTTTTAGGGAAAGCCTTTGAAAAGTGTGGATATGATTTTTCTTATGGGAAAACTACAGTTTCAGGGAGACCGGATTTATGCCAGTTTCAGTGTAATGGAGCTATGGTTGGTGCGAAGGCATATAAAAAAAGTCCTATGCAAATTGCAAATGAAGTTATAGAAAGTATGGATAAGACTTTATTTGAAAAAGTTGAAATTGCGCCGCCAGGATTTATAAATTTAACGTTAAATGATGAGGAAATTTGGCACAATATTTTGAATATGAATAGTGATGAAAATCTCGGAATATGTAAAATAGAAAAAGAGGAGACTGTTGTTGTTGACTATGGTGGACCGAATGTTGCTAAACCTCTACATGTAGGTCATTTACGTTCTGCTATTATCGGAGAAGCGATAAAGCGTATGGCGAAAACTTTGGGATATAATGCGATTGGAGACGTGCATTTGGGAGATTGGGGACTTCAGATGGGACTTATAATAAGCCAATTTGCTGAAGAAAATCCGGATAGCTTATATCTAGATGAAAATTATACGGGAGAGTATGAAAAATTAAATATTTCTATGGATTATCTAAATGAGATTTATCCAAAAGCAAGTAAAAGAAGTAAGGAAGACGAAGAATTTATGGCTATTGCCCAAAAGGCTACTTTTGATCTCCAAAATGGAAGACGTGGTTATATTGCTCTATGGAAAGAGATTATGCGAATTTCTGTTAATGATTTAAAGGGAAGCTATGATAAGCTTAATGTAAGTTTTGAATATTGGTATGGCGAAAGTGATGCAGATAAGTATATTCCTGATATGGTAAATAAATTTATTGAGGATGGCTTTGCGTATGAAAGTGAAGGGGCTTTGGTTATTGATGTTGAAAAGCCCGACGATAAAGCACCGATGCCTCCGATTTTAATTAGAAAGAAAAATGGTGCACAAATTTATGCTACTACTGATTTAGCGACTATCGTTCAAAGGATGGAAGATTTTAATCCAAGTATGATTTTATATGTTGTTGATAATAGACAAGGGTTACATTTTGAACAGGTGTTTAGATGTGCCAGAAAAACAGGGATTGTTCCTGAAAATGTTATTTTAGAGTTTGATGGTTTTGGTACTATGAATGGAAAAGACGGTAAGCCATATAAAACAAGAGAAGGCGGCGTAATGAAGTTACACGACTTAATCGAAAATGTGTGCAAAGCTGCTCTTGATAAAATGGAAGAAGCTAAAACCGGTGTTGATTTATCTGATGAAGAAAAGAAGGAGACAGCGTTAAAGGTTGGAATTGCAGCTCTTAAATTTGGAGATTTGATAAATTATAGATCTAAAGATTATGTATTTGATTTAGACAAGTTTGTGTCTTTTGAGGGGAAAACAGGTCCTTATTTGCTTTATACTATGGTTAGACTTAATTCTATTTTAGCTAAAGCAAAAGAGAGAGGATTTAATATTGGAAAGATTGGAGTCCCTCAAACTGATGTTGAAAGAGATATTATGCTAAAGATTTCTACTATGAATGAAGCTTTTTGGCAAGCATTCAACGATAGAGCACCTAGTGGAATTTGTGAAAATGCTTATCAAATTGCATCCCTTGCTAATAGATTTTATTATGAAAATAAGATATTGTCTGAAGAAGATGA
>CAYZJZ010000044.1:0-9005 GCA_964478905.1 uncultured Eubacteriales bacterium | reverse complement strand
GAGCCAAGAGTTGCTCCACCTAGAGTCGAAACAGTAGAGCCAAGAGTAGTTAGACCTACAATGCCTACTCCGGAACCTGTTCAAACTCCGAGATATCAACCACCAACGCGTATGCCTTCAGTAGAGCCACAAATTCAAACTGTAACTCAAGTAATTGAGAAAGAGGTAATTCGTGAGGCTTATGAAGCGCCTAGAGATTATAAGAAAGCAGTAGCTTTCATTGGTGCACATAAAACGGGTTCAACATTTTTGATTACAGCTGTTGCTACAGCTTTGGCAAATAAAGGTGTTAAGGTTGCAATTCTTGATTTAACCAAGAATAAGGATACTTATACTATATTTACCGGAGATGATGGAGAAGAAAGAGATATTGCCGGAAACAGTTTAAGTAACCTTGTAATTGGACAAAACCGTCCACTAAAAGCTGGAAATATAAGTGTATATACTGGAGTGCCTAGAACAGATAGAGTTCCTAAGTTCGATATATATAAAGTTATAGAAACTGCCAAAAGAGATAATTCGGTTGTTTTAATTGATTGTGACTTTGTTACATCACAAGAGGTATTTAGATATGTTCAGACTATATATGTAGTACAAGATATGGATATATTGAATGTTTTACCGATAACGATGTTCTTAAAGGAACTAAAGAGTAACGAAATAGATTTGACAAAGGTTGCTGTTGTAGTAAATAAACATTTAAAGATGTCTATTAGTGCTACTAAGTTGATTGAAATGTTAACATTCTATGTTAATCCGGAAGTGTCTGTTTTTGAGGAATTGCTTCCAAAGAACATAAGAAGGTTTATTGTACCGTTTGATGAACAAAATTATTTAAGATATATGGAAAATTTGTGTTCGCGTAAAATGAATTTCTCAGGATTTTCCGAAGAGTTCAAGCAAGCAGTTGCAATTATTGTTCAGGATGTATTTCCTATAGGTGGTTCAAGACCTACACACAGGCAAAGTAATGACGATAGTTTTATTAAGAGTATATTTAGAAAAAGGTAATATCAAATTGATATTACCTTTTCTTTTAGATAATTTAATGAATTAGCATCAGAAGTAAAATTAAAAACAACTTTGTAGGCAAAGAGTTCTTGAAATTTTTTACCGTACTTTTTGTTTATTTCATAGTCTCCATATTTACCGTCTCCGATTATTGGATGACCGATAAAAGCGAGATGAGCACGGATTTGGTGAGTCCTTCCTGTTATTAGTTCGACTTCTAAATAACTTGTTTCTTTATCTTCGGAAATAACAGTATATTTCGTAGTAATCGGCATATAGCCATCTTTTTTAGTAGAGCTTACATATACCAAACTTTTTTTGCTGTCTTTAAATAAATAATCGTTTAGGATAGCCGACTTTTGTTTCAGATGTCCTAAAACACGACATTTATAGAATTTTCGTATTTCTTTTGATTTAATTTTATCTTCTATAATTTTTAGTGTTTCTTTATTTTTCGCAAAAAGCACAATTCCGCCGGTATTTCTATCTAGTCTATGACAAGGATAGACACTTTCGGTATGAAGATATTTTTGTACAAGTTCAAGTAATGAACTACCGTCTTTTGAATTTAATACTTCTATTCCTTGTGGTTTATTTACTGCAATTATGTTACCGTCTTCGAATATTATATTTATTGATTCATCTGGCATTTTCCAATATATTTCCACAATGTCGTCTGATAGTACATTTACATTTTCTGAAATTCTTTTTCCGTTTATTTTTATATCTTTCTTCCTTAAAAGTTTTTGCAGGGTAGAGTATGAAATTTTTGGATATAGTAAATTTATAACTTTTAAGATTTTTTGATTATTATATTTTTGTGAAATTGTAAATGTTATCATAGTTGGTCTCCTTTACAAATAAAACGGCTATTTTAGTTCAGCAATTGTAACTCCTAGATCTCCTTCACCGTAATTTCCGAGTCTGTAACTTTTTACATGAGGATTATTTTTCAGATATTCACTAACTGCTTTTCTTAAAATTCCTTCGCCTTTTCCATGAACTATTCTTATTGTAGTTAAGTTAGCAATAAGAGCATCATTTATATATTTATCCAGTTCGTACAGCGCCTCTTCAACATGCATATGTCGTAGTGAAATTTCAGTAGATATTTCCTTAGCTTTTATAGCAGAACTTACTGATACTTTTACATTATTTACTGTTGTTTTCTCTTTTTTTACAGGCCTTAATTTCTTTATATTAATTTTAGATTTCATTATACCTGCTTGAATAAATACATTTCCGTCTTTATCCGGCAAAGATAAAATAGATGCTTCTTGATTAAAAGATGGAATATATACCGTCATTCCAATAATTATATCGAAAGGTTTATAGTTATCTTCATCAATATGACTTTTTTTATACGTTTCGGATAATTGTTTTTTTATTTTACTTCTTGCATTATCTAATTTTTTAGCAACATCTAATTCTTTAGATTTTTTAGCCTCTTTTATTTCACGAATACTTTCTTTTGCGGTTTCCTCAGCTGATAGTAGGATGTCTGTTGCTTCAGCACGTGCATTTTCGATTATTTTATTTTTATATATTTCAAGTTTTTCTTTACTTTCACTCAATTCTTTTCTCAATTCGGAAATTTCTTTTAGCTGTCTTTCGCTTTCTTCTTTTTCATAGGCTATTTTCTGTTTGTCTTTTTGAAGTTCGGAAATTATATCTTCAAAATTTTGTTGCTCTTGGGTTACAAATTTCCTTGCGTTGTCTAAAATCTCATTTGCCAGTCCTAACTTTTGTGAAATGGCAAAAGCATTACTTTTTCCCGGTAATCCTATTATGAGTTTGTATGTTGGATTAAGCGTTTCTATATCAAATTCGCAAGATGCATTTTTAACACCTTTTGTCGTTAGAGCATAAGTTTTTAATTCGCTATAATGTGTGCTTGCAACAGTGCACGCACCTTTTTTATATAGATATTCAAGAGTCGCAATGGCTAGGGCAGAACCTTCAATTGGGTCAGTACCTGAACCTAATTCGTCTACTAATACAAGAGAATTTGAATTAACATTTTTTGTTATTTTTATTATGTTTGTCATATGAGATGAAAATGTGCTTAAGCTTTGTTCTATGCTCTGTTCATCTCCAATATCAACAAAAATCTTGTCAAACACCGCTATTTCAGACGATTCAAGACAAGGAATAAACAAGCCGGAATATGTCATTAGAGTAAGTAATCCGATTGTTTTTAATGTAACTGTTTTACCACCTGTGTTAGGTCCGGTTATAACTAGTGTTTTAAAATCTTTTCCTAAATAAACATCAATAGGTACTACTTTATCTTTTTCGATTAAAGGATGTTTGGCAGATTTTAAATTTATATACCCGTTTTCATTAAGTTTTGGCATAAAGCCATTTATATCAATTGCAAATTTTGCTTTTGCAAAATAAAAGTCAAGCTTTGAAAGTGAGGTTACGAGGTAGTTAAGTTCATCAGTTATTTCTGTTATTTTTTGTGATAATTCTGTTAGTATTTTTTCTATTTCAATTCTTTCAGCAATGTATAATTCATGGATTTTATTGTTAGCTTCAACTATTGCAATAGGTTCTATAAATAGGGTAGAACCGGTTGCAGATGAATCATGTACAAGCCCCGGAACATTACTTCTGTATTCTTGTTTTACAGGTATTACATATCTGTCGTTCCTAAGAGTGACGATGTTTTCTTGAAGATATTTTGAATATGAATTACCGCGTACAATTGAATTTAACTTTTCTTGAATCCTTATTTCTTGACTTTTTATTTGTGAACGAATTTTTAACAACTCGGTAGAAGCATGGTCAGATATGTGGTCTACGTTATCTATTGTATGGTAAATACTTTCCTCAATTGAGGGATTTGAATATAAATTTTCAAATAGGTAAGATAATGTTGGCAATTTTTCTTCACATTGGCTATAATATTTTTTTAGCGCTTTTGAGCCACGAAGTGTATCAGCAATATTTAATAGTTCTTCCGGAGTTAAAATAGAGTTTATTTCAGCACGTTTTACTGCATTTCTTATATCGTGAATTGACGAAAATGCAGGAGCCCCGAATTGTAAAATCATTTTTACGGCTTCGTCTGTTTGAGATAAATTTTCTTTTATTTCCATAATGTTAAAACTAGGAGATATTTTTTCGCAAAGTTCTCTACCGTATTTAGTAGAAGCAAATTCTATTAATTTATTGATTATTTTATCAAGTTCTAGTGTTTTAAAATATTTATTCATTTTTTAGTTCCTTTCTTTTTACACAAAAAATTCACAAAAAATATAGAGGAATTTAATGTTAGCACACAGAAATTATATCAGAAGAAAAGAATTATATCAATAATTCAAAGGAGGAATATGTTAATGGATGAGTTTAACGAAAATGAAGGTTTAGTAGAAGAACAACAACCTAAAAAGAGTAATAAATTAAAAATTATATTGGGAGTTTTGGGTGGAGCAGTTGTTATTGGTCTCATTATTGTGTTAGTATGCGTATTTTCTACGTTAAAATATAAATATTTTAGTTTGGTAGGTAATGAATTTTCAACGCTTACAGGATATATTGAAGATGTTGAAAAGAGTGTTTTTGGAAGAATTTTGAACACAAATTTGGAAAATAAGCTTGCGATTAATACTGAAGTTGATGCTAGCGTTGAAACTAAAGATAAGGAAATTTTGGCTTGGCTTAATGGTTTTGAAAATATAAAGTTACAAGCTTATGAAAATTCTGATGTAAAAAATAATTACTTTGATTCTAACATTAAGGTTATATTAAATGGAGAAGAATTTATTCTTGCGGATTTATTGAGAAAGAATGATAATTTTTTTGTTGATGTAGATAATATAACTGATGGTTATATAGCTTTTGATAATACTAAATTGCCTGAATTATGGGAAAAAATCGGATATGATGGCCCGGATAAGTTTTCTTCACAAGTGGAATTTATAGAGAATTTTAAATTTTCAAATTCAGAAAAAACAGCTCTTGGCAGAGCTATGCTAAGAGTTGGTAAAGCGTTTACAAAAGCTTTTGGGAAAGAAGATTTTTCTAAAGGTGAAGATAAAATAACTTATAATAATAAGTCTATTGATGCTAAATATATTGACTTTAAAATGAATTCTACTGAAATGAACAATGGTATAATTTTTGCGTTAGAACAATTACTAAAAGAAGATAAAGCTTTAGATGTTTTATTAAAGATTTCTAACGCTTATGATAACGCATGTATTCAAGCCGGTTATGATGTTAAACCGTTTACTCGTGAAGAATTTATTGAAGCTATTACTTATATTTATGATGAAGTTAAAAAACTTAATTTTAGTGAAGAAGATGGTATGATAATAAGACTTTATTATGAAGGAAATAATATTGTTAAAGCTGAAATTTACAATATGAATTATACAAGTAGTGTGCTAAAACTTGTAATGATTGATGATGGAAGAGAAAAATATTATGAATATAGTAATGGCCTTATGAGTTATGTAGATAATGTTTATATGGCGGAAAAAGATATTTGGACTCATACTATTGATGTAAACTATATTAATTATGAAACAGGGGAGTTTTTAGACGAGTATAAAGACACAATTGTGCTTACTTTAAACGGTGCGAAAGATGATGAATTAAAGTTGATTATGACATCAGATAATGGAAACTTTGAATATATTTTAGACGGAATAATAGATGGAAATAAGAAGACTATCACTTATAGTATGCTTGCATCAGATGATGCCTCATCAAATAAGCTTAATGTAAGCTTGACTATTACGGATAAAGCTGAATTTGAGGAAAAAAGTGTTGAGAGTTCTTTTGATACCGCTAGTGCTACATCAGATGAAATTAATGCAAAAAAGGATCTTGTAGTAAAGAATTGGAATGATTTTTCAACTAAGAATGTAAATAAGATGACTCAGTTGTATACGGCTATGTCTATTTATATGGGTCCTATGGCTCAAACAAATAGTGACTATACGACTGTGGAATAACACGGAGGATTTTATGAGATTAGATAAGTTTTTAAAAGTTTCAAGGGTTATAAAGAGAAGAAGTGTTGCAAATGAAGCGTGCGATTTGGGAAGAGTGAAAATTAACGATAAAGTTGCAAAGGCTTTTTCGGAAGTTAAAGTTGGAGATATTATTGAGATTAAGTTTGGAGAAAATTGGGCGAAGTTTGAAGTGTTAAATTTAACTCAAAGTATAAAAAAAGAAGACGCCGAGAATATGGTTAAAGTAATTGGAGAGTAGAAAAATGATCGAGAAAAATAGGGAATACATAACTAATATATTGGATATGACGCACGAAGGCGCGGGTGTTGCTAAAATTGACGGATTTGCTGTGTTTGTTGATGGGGCAATTACAGGTGAGACTGTAAAAATGAAGATTGTAAAAGTTACAAAGAACTTTGCATATGGTAAGTTACTTGAAATTATAGAAGCGTCAGGGAATAGGCGTCCTGTTAATTGTGAGAATTTTAAGAGATGTGGAGGATGTAGTTTATTACATATGTCTTACCCTGCAACACTTGAATTTAAGCGTAAAGTGGTAAAGGATTCATTTAAGCGAATCGGTCATAGAGATGTTGAAGTTGAGGAGACTTTAGGAATGGATGAACCTTATGCATATAGAAATAAGGTTCAATTTCCTGTTGGAATGAAGGATGGACGTGTAGTAACAGGATTTTATGCCGGTAGAACTCACGATATAGTAAGTGTAACCGACTGCTCTATTCAGTCTAGAATTGCTAATAAGTTAATTAACAATGTGAGGGAGTTTTTGCGTGAGAATAATGTGTCGGCATATGACGAAAAGAATGGTACCGGTTTTGTGAGACACGTTGTAATAAGAAGTTCGGAAAAATCCGGAGAAATTATGCTTATTTTGGTTACAAATGGGGAAGAGTTCCCTAAAAAGGAAAAATTTGTGGAGTATGTTTTGGATAAATGCAATAGAGTTAAATCTATTATGCAGAATGTGAATGTCAAAAATACCAATGTTATTTTGGGTGAAAAAAATATAAGGTTGTATGGAAAAGATACTATAAAAGACCATATTGGGGAATTTGTTTTTAACATTTCGCCAAACTCTTTTTTCCAAGTTAACGCTAGACAAACGGAAGTTTTGTATGCGAAAGCACTTGAATTTGCCGGTCTTACCGGGAATGAAACTGTTTTTGATTTGTATTGTGGAATTGGAAGTATTTCTTTGTTTTTAGCTAAAAAAGCGAAAAGGGTGTATGGTGTTGAAGTTGTGAAACCTGCGGTTCAAAATGCAAAGGAGAACGCAAAGGAGAATGGCATTACGAATGCTATATTTTATTGTGGCAAGGCTGAGGAGGTTGTACCGAAGCTCTATGACGAGGGAATTCGTGCTGATGTTGTAGTAGTTGATCCGCCAAGGAGCGGATGCGATAAGGTTTTGATTGATACGATTTTGAAGATACGACCAAAGAGAGTTGTGTACGTGAGCTGTAATCCCGGGACGCTTGCTCGAGATGTTGAGATGATGGAAGGGTACGAGGTGAAGTGTGTGCAACCGGTTGATATGTTCCCGTGGAGCTATCACGTCGAGACAGTAATAATGATGCAGAATAGTAGTTTTTGACGATTTTTTTGATTTTGACCACAAGATGTAGTGGTTTTTAAATAAAAAAAGGATAAATATGGAATAAAAAGTGGCGAAAAATATGAATAATTTTTTATGAAAAACGATGATATTTTTTACCTAATTTTTGGGAAACTCAAAAATGATGATATCAAAAAAGATATTGTCATTTTTTTATATATAAAAATAAATTCAAAAAGGGGGAATTTTTATGGAAGAAAAAAAGAAACCAAAATGTAAGCTCATAGGAGAGAATGGGAACATTTTTAATTTATGGGGGATAGCAAGTCGAACTTTAAAAAGAAATGGCTTAAAAGACGAATATGAGGAAATGGGAAAAAGAATTCAAAGTTCACATAGCTATGAAGAAGCATTAGAAATTATTGGGGAGTACGTAGAAATTACAGACAAAAATGAAAATGAAACAGAAGATAATAATTTAATAATGTAAGGAGTGTGGAATAGATGATTTATAAATTTTTAAGTCCTATAAAGGTAGAATTAGAGGATAGTGATTTTGGAGATTTTATTAGTTTGGATAACAAAGAAATATTAGAATGCTATGATGCGATTGTAACAGGAATTAAGAAATTTAATAGTAATTTAGGAAAAAAAGGGTTAATGGAGTATTTTGATGAAGATGAAAAGTTAAAAAGTGTAGTAGAAAGTGCTTTCCCTATGATTACAGTTTATAAAGGGCAGGTTTATGGAGTAATGTTAGTAAAAACAAAAGCAAATGTAGAACTTACAATGACACAAAAGGATTTATTAAAAGAATATTTTTCAGGGCAGTATAGTGATGGCTGGGGAGAAAGTTTTGAGCAACAAGAAATAAAAACACATATTGGTACAATTTATGTCTGCTTTTGGCAATCAGATAACTTTTTTATAAAAGAAGAAAGTGAAATTTTTGATGTGGAAGAATTAAATTTAAATATTTAATTTCTAAATTAGTATAGCTTTTTTAGAATTATTGTTATATTTTGTGTCTCGGAGGTGGACTTGATGAAATGTAGTGAAAATGTAAAAGAGGCACTTGATGAGCTAATAACAGAGCTTGTTGAAAAAGCGTTAAAAGAAAAGCGTGAGGGAGATGAAGAATATAAAAAGAACTATCAAGAGATGACAAATAAGATTAACAAGTTTTCAGAGGAATGTTTATCAGTAGAAGAACAAAAGGAATTTGAAGATATTATTAGTTTAATGTATTCAAATGCTGGAGATGAAGCTGAATATCTATATGTTCAGGGAATAAAAGATGGCATATCTTTATTAAAGAAAATAGGAGTAATTAGGTAGCATAGGAAACTATGCTTTTTTAATACCTAAAAATTTATTAAGAAGCATTAGAAATAGTGCTTCTTTTTGTGATTGGGGGTGAAAAAATGAACAGCATTATAAGTTGGGTAGG
>CAYZJZ010000043.1:1442-9263 GCA_964478905.1 uncultured Eubacteriales bacterium | reverse complement strand
TAATTATATGATAAAATGCTTAGAAGTTATTGATTCATCAGATATTTCAAAACACGTTTTAGAAAATAACGAAATAGATAAATACTTGAATGACAATTTAGAAATGTTAAATAAAGACTTTAGTATGCCGTATAAGAAACCGGCATATAAAAATATAAGTAAAATTGAGACATATATGAGAATGGAAATGACTCAAGAAGAATATATGGCGAAAATGTATGATGAACTTGATCGTTTTAAGTTAAATGTTGCTATATTTTTTGAAGAAGCAATGTATGAATTATCTAAAGATATACCTCAAGAAGTGATTGATACTTTAAAAGAGAAGATAAGTAATATTCCTAATATTTATATAGATGGCAAAAAAGTATTTAAAAAAGAGATGGATGAAAAAGACATAGCTGTAAGAAAAAATGTAATTAAATGGTCAGAATCTGAAAAAATAGACAATAAATACGGAATTATTGGGTATATGGATTTTGAAGTATTAAAAGCTCAAGAAGACATAATTGCATTTTTAGATGAAAGGAAACAAAAAATATTAAGTTTACTTAATGCAAATGAAAAAGATTTTAATAATATTGTTAATAAAATTCCTAATATTTTAACGGATTTAGATGTTGAGGAAAGAATAAATGACTTAGTTAATGGGTTAAAGATTAATACTAATAAAATTGATGGAAAAAGTAGTGAATTATATAGATACGTTACAAACAAGCCTGATTTACTGCTAAGCGGAGAAAATATGGATGTCTTGCTTCAATATGCAAGGAAGTACGATATAGATAAACGGATATTTAAAAAAGGAATTCCGATTACAACGATTTTAGACAATTTAGAGCTTGCAATTGATGTTGTAAAAAAGGCTAACTTTGGTTTAGAAGACCAATTTAATACAAGAATTATCGAGAAGATAATAAACAATAGCAACGGCAAATCTTTAAGAGAAGCTTTTAAGAATTTAAAGAAAATTGTAAAAAATGAAACAAAAGTAAAAGACAGAAAAGTTATAGAAAGAGAAGCTTCGAAATGGTTTATATGCATTTCTGAAAAGTATAATGCGATGGAAATGTTTAGCGGAAAGAGAATTAATCAGACAAGGAACTTGTATAAAAATATGGAATTTGATGAAGAAGGATTCCTAAAGGGAGTAAATCCTAATGCATATATTGTTCCTAAAATTATTCGATTTGCAAATTTAAAAATTGAAAGAGAGTCTGAGGCTGAATTAATTCAAAATGTATTTGGCTCATATAGAATACGAAGCGGAGAAAGAGCAGATAAATTATTAAAAGAATTAGCAAGGAGATTACTTGAAGAATTTCCGGATTATAGCGAAGAAGACATTATTCAAGAGGCTTCAAGATGGTTTGTGTTTATTTCTGAAATGTCACAAGTTAGCTTGGATACAATGTTTGACGAAAAAAATCGGGAAGAATATATGAGAGTAACCCAAAAACATTATAAGGATATGAAATTTAATGAAAAAGGAGAATTTATTGACTGTAAATTAGAAGAGTTGAGTGGACATATAGTAGGAGTGGATTATATGAAAATTGTCAATTCATATTTACATTCAAAGGGAGATTGTTACTTAATAAATGGTAAAATGGTACCAAAAGAAGAAATACAAAACATTTTAGAAGAAGAACTTTCAAAATGTAAAAGTAAGAAAGAAGTAAAGAATGTTTGTATAAGAACACTAAAGAAATTGTCATCAAAAGAAAAGGAACGATAAGAAAATCATAAAGCATTGTACTTTACCCAGTTAAGCCCAAAAACATTTTTTGGATTTTGTTGGTAAAGTGCAATGCTTTATATTAGTTGTAAAATTTTTTACTATATCTTTTTTTACTCTAATTCTTGAACATCATAATTCCTTAAAATAGTAATTTCAACACGTCTGTTCTTGGCACGTCCTTCTGTAGTTTGATTGTCAGCAATTGGCTTAAATTCTCCGTAAGAAGTAGCACTTAAAAATTCAGCATTCAGCCCACAATCTCGTACCAAAGTACGAAGAACTTTTACTGCTCTTAGGCTACCAAGTTCCCAGTTAGTTTCTAAATTTTTAATAGTACCGCTCATCGGCACATTATCCGTATGTCCCTCGATTTGAATATAGTTGGTAGGAAATTTTTTTAACGCATTACCGATTTTATTTAATACGAAAGTCGCATCAGCATTATTTATATCCGCACTACCACTTTTAAATAAAACGGCATCTTTTATTCTAATATGAACTCCGATTTCATCAACTGTTACTTCAATTGAATCTTCCGACAACTCCGGCACACTTTGGGAAATAGATTCAATTTCCTCTTTTATTTCTTGCATATTTTGATTTTCCATCATAGCAAGAGATTCACCGGAAAATTTCTCTAAAATATCAGAACCGGTACCATCTAATATATATTCAGTTCCACTAAAAGAACCTGCAATTGCGCTCAACACCTCTTTTGCTTTTTCGGTGTCTTGGTTGGCTGTTGCATACAACACTATGAAGAATACAAGCAGTAAGTTCATAAGGTCAGAATATGTAACGGTCCAACGTTCGGCGTTATCGTGTTCTTCCGGAGCTGCTTTAGGTTTTCTAGGCATTTATCTCACTCCTTCGATTTACTTCTTGCTTTTTGTTGTTCCTCACGCAAAGCTAAATTTACTCCATCAAGCTCAGCAATTAATTCATAACTTAATTTATCTTTCATAACCTTAGGGTTTTCTCCGGCTTGAATAGAAAGAATTCCTTCAATAACAAGTTCAGAAGCCGCCATTTCATTTTTCATTACAGTTTTTATTTTCTTACCGAAAGCTAAGTAAACAACGTTAGCAAAACACACACCGTATAGTGTTGCAACGAACGCAACGGCGATAGAGTGGCCAAGTTCGGAAGTATCTCCGCTTATGTTACCCAAAACGCTTATCATTCCCATAACAGTACCAATAATACCCATTGTAGGAGAATATCCACCGGCAGCTTCGAAAATAGCAGCACACGCATCTAAATCTTTTTCGTCAATTTCAGCTTGTCTGGATAATGTATCATAAACTAAATCTTTATCCAGTCCGCTCATTATAAGTTCTAATCCCTTTTTAATTAATTTATTATCTTGTTTCGGAATTTCTTCTTCCAAGCTAAGTATACCCGAACGTCTAGCTTTATCAGATAATTCAGTAAGTCTGTCAATTATCGCAAGTCTGTCAATAGGTTTATTAGCAAAAACAACTCTCATCGCTTTACCTAGTTTTTTCATTTCAGACATAGGGAAGGAAACCATAATAGTTCCTATTGTACCACCGAAAACTATCATAGCAGACGTTGGTTGAAGCAACGCGCCTAATGTTCCACCTTCCATAAAGAATGCCGCAATAAACATTGAAAAAGCCAGTACAAGACCGCCAACACTTAGTATATCCATAAACTTTCATTCCCCCAATTTATAATTCTACACAGATTACTATCGGCTAAAATTGAAAAAACTTAACGAAAAGCGTATAGAAAGTGAATTTTATAAATTAAGAGCATATTTATTACTTCTTATGAATATACATAGTATTAAACAAAAGACAAGGGAGTGTAAATATGAGGATTATAGGATGTGCAGTAATTATAGGAATATGTATGGCAATCGGAAGAACGCTGGCAGGTGGGTATATTGCCCGTGTAGATAATCTACAAACATTTATAACTTCTCTTATTTTACTTCGAGCAAAAATAGGTTTCGGACAAGAAATTTTAGAACTGGCTTTTAGCGAGATAGGAGTAACTACCCAAGGACCTGTCGGTAAAATGTTTTTGGAAATCTCAAATGAAATAGCTAAAAATGAACGAACTGTATGTGAAATATGGAGCGAAAAAACAGAAGAGTATTTTAAGTATTTTGATTTTACTTTTGAAGACGAAAGAATTTTACTTGATTTTGGTAATAGCATTGGAAAAGGAGATATAGATGAAGAAGTAAGGAATATTAATTTAACAATAGAACGTTTAAAAACTGTACTTGTAAGCGCAAATGATGAAAAAATTAAATATGCGAAACTGTATAGAACATTGGGAGGAATAGGCGGTACGGCACTTGCCATAATTTTAGTTTAAAGGAGATGTATTTGTATGAATGTGGATTTAATTTTTAAAATTGCAGCAATAGGTATTTTGGTTTCTGTACTTCACCAAGTACTGGTCAGAGCAGGCCGAGAGGATCAAGCAATGCTTACAACACTTACCGGTTTAATTGTAGTTTTATCTATGGTTATAAAAGAAATAAGTAATTTGTTTAACTCAGTAAAAACTATTTTTAATTTATAGCGGAGGGAAATATGGACATTTTTAAGATAGTTCTAGTGGCGCTTTTAGCCGTTGCTCTGATTATAATTGTAAAACAGACAAGACCTGAACTTGCTATGCTGATTTCTGTTGTTACTGTAACCGTTATTTTTTTCTTTTCAGTTGATAAAGTCGGACAGGTAATAGATTTAATAAAATTACTTTCAGAACGAGCAGGACTTTCATTTGAATTTTTAAGTACAATTCTAAAAATTATTGGCATAGCGTATATAACTGAATTTGGAGCAAACATTTGTAAAGATATGGGGGAGTCAGCGATTGCATCTAAAGTCCAATTTGCCGGCAAATGCATTATTTTAGTTTTTGGAGTGAATATAATAGGTAATTTTGTTGAAACTTTAACAGGCTTAATTTAGGAGGATGTATGAAAAGAATTTTGATAATTTTTTTCCTTTTTATAATGACTACTTCGTATGCAATGAGTGAAGAACCGGTAAATATTCACGAGTTTTCAGAAACCATGAAAGAGTTTAGCAATGAATTTTTAGAAGAATATAACTATGAAGATATTATTAGAAATATTCAAAACGGAGAGTTTAATTTTGATTATAAAAAGCTGTTTGGAAAAGCCGGAAGATTTTTGATTAAAGAAATACGTTCAAATATAGGACTTGCAGTACAAATAATTGTAATTTCGTTGTTGTTTGGATTCCTAGATAATCTAAAGGGGAATTTTTCATCTGATGGAGTTGCACAAATTGCTTTTTATGTATGTTACATATTGCTTGTTACTTTAATTGTAGCCAGCTTTATTCAAATATATAACATAGCATATGAAGTTGTGTTTGAAATTGAAAAATTTATGAAAGTTTTAATTCCGATTATTTTCGGAATTGTGGCTGCAACCGGTGGAATAACAACTTCAACTATGATTTATCCGGTACTTGCATTTGCAACACAATTTATAACCATATTTATGACAAGCTTTCTTTTACCGGTATCTATGATAGCTTTCGTGCTTAGCATAGTGTCAAATATTTCGGACAAAATTTCAATTAGTAAAGTGCCTAATTTATTAAAGTCAATATCACTATGGTGTATGGGAATTATTTTAACACTATTTATAGGAATACTTTCACTTGAAGGAACTGTCGCATCAACAGTAGACGGAGTTACTGTAAAAACTGCGAAGTTTTTATTTTCCGGTTCAGTTCCGGTTGTAGGAAAACTACTTGGAGATTCTGTTGATGTAATACTTGGTAGTACATTGATAATAAAAGATGCTATTGGCTTTGTTGGAATTGCGGTATTATTTGGCCTTGCATTAGTTCCGGTTATAAAGATAATTGTTGTGATAATGATATATTCCGGATTGTCTGCTGTTATTGAACCTTTTTCGGATAAACGAATTTGCAAATGTTTAAACGACACTGCCGATGCCGGTAAAATGTTACTTGGAATAGTAGTGTGTGTTACGATTATGGTAATTATCGGCACTGTTATGCTACTTAAAATAACTAATTTTACTTCTATGCATGGGTAGGTGATAAAATGGAAATGCTTAAAAATTGGGTTAATTGCATTTTAATAGTTGTTGTAATGGTTGGAATTATTGAGGTTATTGTGCCTGAGGGAGAAACTAAAAAATTTGTTTTCCTAATTACAAGAGTTTCAATTTCTATTGTAATAGCACTTCCTATATTAAAGTTAATAAAAAATGATTTCGCTTTCGAGGATATCTTTAATATTAAGTACATAGAAGAAAATGATTTTTATGTAGATACATTAAGAAGTACAGTAGAGCGACAAACTTCAATGCTTGAGACAGTTTATTCTCAAAATGTTGTAAATAAATTTAATTCAGAATACAAAGATATGCAAATTTCCGGGTGTAAAATTCATTTTACAAAAGACGAATCCGGTAAAATTCAAGAGATTAATTTGGTAGAGGTTACAACTAAATTAAGAATAGATGATAAGAGTCTTTTAAAAAAGCGAATAGCAGAGATTTGTGAAGTAAATGAAGAGAAAGTGAGCGTGAATTGAAGATGAAAACTTTTATTTTTAATTTGAGAGACAAGTTTTTCAATGATAAATGTCGGCGAAAAAATATAGAGAATTTGGTTATATTTTTAGTAGGTGTAGTAATAGTTATTATAACAGGCAGCTACATTTTTAGTGATGAAGATGACACAATTACGGTTAGCAATGTAACTGATGTTTTTGATGCCGAAGTTTTTGAGGCTAAACTTGAAAAGATTTTATCTAGCATTAAAGATGCGGGAAGTGTAGAAGTTATGATATCTTATCAATCCGGTGTGGAAACAGTGCCTCTTTTGGATACAAAAGATAGCAATACAGTTACAGAGGAATTAGGTAATAGTAGTAATAGAAGAACAGAACAAAACAGTATGGAAACCAGTATAATTTTCAATCAAGAAAAGAGTGGAAACAAAGTACCGTATATATCTAAAACTATTATGCCAAAGATTGAGGGAGTTATTGTAACGTGTGATGGAGGTGGTAATGAAATAGTAAGAGCAAATGTTATTAAGGCAGTTACTGTTGTTACCGGTGTTACTGCTAATAAAGTACAGGTTTTTCCAAAAGACAATAATAAAAGATAAGATGAGGTGAGGGTGGTGCTTGTGATACGAAAAAAACACGCATTGGTAGGAGTTTTGGCAGCTATAATTGCAACTGCGGCTATGGTTAATTATAATAACCAACCCGGTGTTGAGGTAAGTGGCGAGATTGTGAATTATGATGGGGAAAGTAAGTATGTTTCGAATATGGTAGATAATTTATCTGCTATTAATTCAAATTCAGCAGAGCTAACTGATGCATACTTTGTTTCGGCGAAGCTTGAACGTGAGAGAACTTTCGGAGAACAAATAGAACTTCAAGAGAGTATATTGTATAACGAAAAGTCGGATGAAAATGCCAAGAAAATGGCACAGGAACAAATTAATTGTATTTCTAACAATTTAACTAAGGAAATGAGTATAGAAACATTGCTTGAGGCTAAAGGATTTGAGGAATGTATCGCAATTATAAATGATCCAAATGTAAATGTTGTTGTGAAGTCGATGGAGGAGCTAAGTGTTGCACAAGTAGCCCAAATTCAAAATATAGTTATGCGTGAAGCTAATGCCAATGCTGAAAACATTCATATAGTAACAAAAAAATAAGGAAAATTATTGCAAAAAAACAAGAATTATGTTAATATATTAGTATAGATTTTTTCTATTTGTTAACCATTTTATTTGGTTATGGACTCGTTTTCTATCTTTTTAGAAAATAACTAGGCTGTGCTGAGCCGATTATATATATTTAAACAAAAATGTAAATTAAAAAAGATGTACTTTAGGAGGTACTTTATGAATACCAACACTTCTTACCGCACCCGTCATAATAACGGCACAGTAAAAACCGTTATTATCGTTATCCTCTTGATTGCAGTCCTGATTCTGGCTGTTTTCGCATTTAGAGGTTGCGATTCCTCTGCATTTTCCAACTGCAATTCTTCCATAAGCGAT
>CAYZJZ010000043.1:0-1342 GCA_964478905.1 uncultured Eubacteriales bacterium | reverse complement strand
ATTTAGAGGTTGCGATTCCTCTGCATTTTCCAACTGCAATTCTTCCATAAGCGATTCCTCCAATTATAATAGCGAAGTTCTTGATTCTGGTTCGTGCAACTGCTCTAACGACAGCAATGGTGATGTTATTGTAAACAATAGTCTTACCTGTAACTGCGGTGGTAATCAGTCTAATGATGTAAGTCATAGTGATGAGGATTATCAGAAACTTGTTGATCAGATTGCTGAACTCCAGAAAGAGAACAATAAACTCAAGGCTGAGAATGAAACGCTTAAGTCCGCAAATAGTGGTAATAAGGTCGACCTTAGTAACTATATTCTTAAAAGTGAGTATAATAAACTTTCCAATGACTATGTTAATCTTGAGACTAAGTATAATACTTTAGTTGAAACTCACAATAAGTGTAAAAAAGTTGATCTTAGCAAGTATGTTTTGAAGTCAGAATATGACTCTCTTAACAAACTGTATAGCGAACTCAAGAAGTCTTACGATGAACTTATAGAGAAGTACAATGCACTGGTTAAAAAGTACAATGAGCTTTATAAGAAATGGAATTCTCACGAATGTGTAGCAGACCATAGTTCTTGTGAAGCGAAGTACAATGAACTTCTTGCAAAATGGAATTCGCATAAATGTTCAGCTGACCACAGTTCTTGTGAAACAAAATATAATGAACTTCTTGCAAAATGGAATTCACATGAATGTGTAGCAAATCATAGCTCTTGTAACTCAAAGTACAATGATCTTCTTGATAAGTACAATGAAATTGTTGCAAAGTGGAACTCTCATAAGTGTCCTACTGGTGGTACAACTATTATTGAGGCAGACCATAGCGCTTGCAACAAAAAGTATAACGAGCTTCTTGATGATTACAATGAACTCTTTGAGAAATGGAACTCTCATAAGTGTCCTAGCGGAGGTACAACTGTTATCGAGGCAGACCATAGTTCTTGTGTAAGTCTTAGCGATTATGAAGATCTTCTTGCTCAGTATAATGCACTTTATGAAAAGTGGAATTCTCACGAATGTTCTAGCGGTACAACTGTTATCGAAGCGGATCACAGCTCTTGTGTAAGCCTTAGTGATTATCAGGATCTTCTCAAGAAATACAATGATCTTGCTAATCAGAGCAATAATAACGCCAACAATAGCGGCAGCATTCCGATATTTGTTGACGAAAACGGAAATGAAATTGTTCCGTAACTACAGAAAGAGCATCGGCAGCACCCGATGCTCTCTTTGTATGATGGGCATATCAATGCTCTGTGGTGAAAGTCCACTGAGGCGTAGTTACCGACGAACTCTAAAGCGACTTGCAAGTTTCACATCGTGAGGTGTGGG
>CAYZJZ010000042.1:0-9363 GCA_964478905.1 uncultured Eubacteriales bacterium | reverse complement strand
TTAAAAATATATAATTTTAGGGAAAAATGATACATAAGAAAAGAGTGATTTAATAATGGAAATACAAATTGAAAAGGCTGTTTTACATGTTCTTGATAAGAATAGCTCTATGCCTATTTTTTCAGAGGAATTATTGGATTTGACGGATGATGCCATTTATAATTTTATTTCAATGAATTTGAAGAAAATGTGCGATGATAATTCTACTAAAACTGGGAAATTAAGTGAAACTAATGAATTATTTGAAAGTATTGAACAAATAGATGAAAAATTTGTTGAAATAAGTAGAGAAATTGCCGATAAGTTATACAGGATTATGATGCAACAAGATAGTATTCCGAGTGCTGATTTATTGGTGGCTATTGCGACAATTGATGGTAAACGTATGCTTGGTATTGTGAAGCTTAATTATAAAGAGGGATTTACACATTTTGTAGATTATACCAATACATCTACCAGTAATAAAATTATAAAGCATAAGGTTATTTTTGCTACTGAGGGTCAAAAGACTGACGAAGGCGTAATGATAGATTTAGTTAATCATAAAGTAATGATTACTGAAAAAGAATACTTAATTGACGGAGATAAGATTAATTATTTTTCTGAGATTTTCTTAAAATGCAAGGTGGAAATTTCTAAAAATGAGGCTGTTAAAATCGTAAATAAAGTTGCTAAAGAGATTAATAAGAAGTATTTTGACAGTGATTTTACTAAAGATGTGGCTGTAAAAGAGACTATACACGACGAAATACAGGAAACCAGCAAGATAAATATTTGTACAATTGCTAAAAAAGCTTTTGGCGATAATAAGGAAATTCAAGAGGAATACATAGAAGAGGTAAAAAAAGCGGGAGTTAAAGAGGAAATTACTTTTGCCGGAGAAGAACCTGAGAAAAAATTTAGCAAGCATAAAATAAAAACGGATAATGGAATTGAACTTAGTATTCCAACAGATATTTACAAAGATAAAAATGCTGTTGAGTTTATAAATAATCCTGATGGTACTATCTCTATATTAATCACGAATGTGAAAATGAAGAGAGCATAGAGTGTTTACAAACGAGAAGGAGTGGGACGAATGAATATATTAGTCCTTGTTGGCATTTTAGTAGTATGTATAATTAATTGTTTTAATAGCTTTGTAGGGTATGTTCCTGTGGTGGCAATGGAAGATGTAAGTATTGAAAGTAAGACTGAAGTTCCGATACTTATGTTTCACCATTTTGTGACGGATGAAAAAGAGTGTGATTCGAGCGCTACCATAACGGATAAAAAGTTTAATGAAATTCTAGATGAGATTGAAAGCTTGGGATATGAAACAATATCTTTTAAGGATTTAATAGATTTTACAGAGTACAATAAGGAATTACCGGATAAGCCGATTTTAATAACTATGGATGATGGATATAAGAGTAATTATGAAATTGCTTTTCCAATACTAAAAGAAAAGAATATGAAAGCGACTGTTTCTATTATTGGAAAATCTACAAAGTATACAAGTTCATATTTAAAGAACAAGACTTTAGAACATATGAGTTGGGAAGATCTTAATGAAATGATAGAAAGTGGAGTTTTTGAGGTTGGAAATCATACGTTTGATTTACATAAGCTAAAGTCGAGTGGTGGAATAAGAAATGGAATAACTAAGAATTTTTTTGAATCGGAAGCTGATTATTCAAAGGCTGTAAGGGAAGATATTGATTCTCTTGAAAATGCGTTGAAGGTTAATTGTAATAATTATGAGAATAATGTGTTTTGTTATCCGTATGGGTATTATGATGATTTGAGTGAAGCCGTTATAAGTGCTTTGGGATATAAAGTAACACTTACGACTGACGAGGGAATTAATCATATTGAGCCGGGAGATAAATTAATTGGACTAAAGAGGTTAAATGTTTCTATGAATACGGAGATTAAAGATTATTTAAAGTAGGTGGAATAGATGTACTATACAAATGTGCTTGATTATTTAGAAAATTCAGTTGAAAAATATCCTGATAAATTAGCTTTTTCTGACGAAACTAATTCGGTTACTTTTAGGTCTCTAAAGGAGTATGCTTGCTCTTTGGGGTGCGAAATTGCTAAAAAAACCAATAATGCTGTGAAAAGACCGATAGTAGTTATGATAAAAAATAATGTTTTTGATATTGTTGGATTTATGGGAACTTTGTATAGTGGGAATTTTTATGTTCCGATAGATGAAAAAACTCCTAAAGATAGACTAGAAGCGATTATATCTAAGTTAAACTCTGTGCTTATATTATATCAAGGAGAGTTAAAAAATGATTTTGAGAAACTTTCAATAGAAGAAAACATTTCAAAAGAGGTAGATTTTAATTTGCTTTTGGGAATAAGAAGTAAAATTATTGATGTCGATCCTGCCTATATAATTTTTACTTCCGGTTCGACCGGTATTCCTAAAGGAATTGTTATAACTCATAGAGCGGTTATTGATTTGGTTGAATGGTTAACTGAAACTTTTGAGTTTTCAAATAGCGATATTTTAGGTAATCAGACGCCGTTTTATTTTGACGCATCGGTAAAAGATATTTATTTAACTTTAAAAAATTCTCTTACAACTTATATAATTCCTAAGAAATTTTTTATGTTTCCAATAAAATTAATTGAGTATTTAATTGAAAAGAGGGTAACAGCTATACTTTGGGCGACTTCTGCGATTAATTTGGTTGCTAAATCCGGTGTGTTGAAGACTTTGAAACCGACTGATATAAATAAGGTGTTTTTTGCCGGAGAGGCTATGTATGCAAAGAATTTAAATGTGTGGCGTGAGGCGTTACCGAATGTGAAATATATAAATTTATATGGGCCTACTGAAATTACTGTGGATTGTACATATTATATTGTAAATCGGAAGTTTTTTGATGACGAAGTTGTGCCGATAGGTAAAAATTGCGAAAATATGGAGATTTTGTTGTTGGATGATGAAATGAAGTTAGTTGATAATGGTGAGATTTGTGTTCGTGGAACCGGTGTTTCGTTAGGTTATTATAATGAAATTGAAAAAACTGATAAAAATTTTGTGCAAAATCCATATAATCCATATTACAGAGATATTTTATATAAAACCGGAGATATTGCTAAAATTAATGAGTATGGTGAGCTTGTTTTTCTGTCGAGAAAAGACGGACAAATTAAGCATATGGGTAATAGAATTGAATTGGGTGAAATTGAGGTTAATGCTAATTCATTAGATAATGTTAGTGAGGCAGTTTGTTTATTTGATGAGGAAAGAGATAAAATTATACTTATTTGCAAAGGAAATAACTTGAATGGGCTGGATATTATTTCTAAACTTTCAGAGAAATTGCCTAAATATATGTTGCCAAATAAAGTTGAAATAGTGGAAACAATGCCATATAACAAAAATGGAAAGATAGATAGGGTCTTACTAAAGGAGATGTTTGTTTTTGGAAAAGATATGTAGTATGAATGAACTTAATTCGTTAGTTTTACCTTATTTTAAGAAGGGTGTTATTACAAATTGTTTTTTTAGAGTTAAAGAGTTTGAAGTGTTTATAGCTGAAAATTCGTTATTTTATGAGAAAAATAATGGTGTTTTAATGATTTTTAGAAAGGTTAATGGGGTTTTTCACATATATTTTTACATAAATGAGTTTCAAGAGATTAAAATTCCTAAAAATTCTGTTGTTGAGGTTGTAGATCCTAATAAAAATATTATTGATTATTTTATTAAATTGGGATTTTTGGTTGAGAAAGATAGACTTGAAATGGAATTAAAAAATTGGAACGGAAAATGTGAAAGACTTGAGAAACCGAATAATATAGAATTAAAAACGGCATATGAAATTGTTGTAAATAATTTTAGTAGTTATTATGGTTGTGTTCCGAGTTTTGAAGAATTTTGTGATGAAGATGTCTTGATTAGTAAAGGAGAAAATTCCTGTTTAGACGGGGTTATACATTATAAGACTTTGCCGAATTACAGTAAAATTTTACATATTGCTGTTTTAGAGGAAAAACGACTAAAAGGAATAGGAAAGAAGCTTTTAGATGGATATATTGCTAGAGAAAAGGATAAATGTAAATCCTTTAGATTATGGGTAAATAGTGATAATGAGGTTGCAAAGAAGTTTTATTTGAAGAACGGTTATGATTTTACCGGGAGAATTGCGAGAATATTTAGTTATATGGGAGAGGATTAATATGGAGAGAATATTAAAGATTTTGAGTGAGTTAAGACCTGAAGTGGATTTTAATTCGGAAGTTGCGTTAATTGATGACGGTATTTTAGATTCATTTGATATGGTAGCTTTGGTTACTGAGTTAAATGAAGAATTTGATGTTAGAATTGGAATTGAAGAATTAGTTCCGGAGAATTTTAATTCGGTTTGCGATATTATGAAGTTAATTGAAAGATTACAAGAAGAGGGTTAGGTATAGATGTCGTTTACGTCGATTAGTTTTTTTATTTTTATATTTTTTACTATACTGTTGTATTACATAGTGCCGAAGAAACTACAATGGGTTATACTTCTTATTTCAAGTTATATTTTTTATTTATCTTCAGGGGTAAAATTAGTGGCTTTTTTATTGTTTACTACTGTTACAACTTTTTTTAGTGCACTCTTTATTGGTAAGTTAAATGAAAAGTATATTATTGTATGTAAAATAAAGGAGCTTAAACAAAAAAATGGAAAAGACTTGAAAATTAAGAGGAAAGCTATTGTTACTATTGCGATTTTGCTTAATTTTACGTTATTGTTTTTCTTGAAATATTATAATTTCACAATTGAGGGGTTAAATAATTTATTTGCTTTATTTTCAACTAACATATTGTTTCCCAAGATTAATTTACTTTTACCACTTGGCATTTCGTTTTATATGTTCCAGTCGATTGGATATGTTATTGATGTCTATCGCGGAAAATACGAACCTGATAGAAACTTTTTTAAGTTTTCGTTATTTGTTTCATTTTTCCCTCAGATAATTCAAGGACCTATAAGTCGATATGATAACTTGGCTCATCAATTATATGGCGAACATAAATTAAACTTTGATAATTTAAAATATGGTATAGAGCTTTTGATGTGGGGATATTTTAAGAAACTTGTTATTGCTGATAGGGCTGTTTTAGTTGTTAATTATGTGTTTGATAATTATTTCGGATTAAATGGAGCTATGATAGCTATAGGTGTAATGTTTTATTGTATTCAACTTTATTGCGATTTTTCAGGTGGAATAGATATTACAAGAGGAATTGCAAAGATTTTTGGTATAGATCTTACAGAAAACTTTAGACGTCCGTATTATGCGATATCTCTTAGTGACTTTTGGAGAAGATGGCATATTACTTTAGGAACTTGGATGAAGGATTACTTATTTTATCCGATATCTCTATCTAAAGCTTTTGGTAAGTTTGGAAAGTTTTCGAGGAAAAATATAGGCGGAATGTTGGGAAAGATTTTACCTACTTCCATTGCATCTTTTATTGTGTTTTTTACTATTGGTATATGGCATGGTGGGAGTAGTAAGTATATATTTTTCGGCTTGTGGAACGGTCTTATTATAATGTTGTCTATACTTTTACAACCGATTTACAAAAAAAAGGCTGATGCTTTTCATATAAATTTGGAAAGTACCGCTTGGTATATTGTTAGAATTATAAGGACAACATTTATTGTTTTTATAGGGAGATATTTTACAAGAGCTACGAGTTTGGCTGCTGCTATTAGTATGCTAAAGATTACATTTTCAAATTTTAGTTTGACTTCAATGTTTAATTTAGCAAATTGGGAATTAATTGGACTTAATGCGTCTGATTATGTGATAATTTTAATAGCTTTTTTGGTAGTTTTAGTATTTGGAGCAATAGAGGAAAAGGGAGTAGATATAAGGAAATCGCTTGAAAAGAAAAATGCTTTTGTTCAGTTTATATCGATTTTAGTTTGTATGATAGTTCTTATTGTGTTTGGAATATATAGAGGCGATACTATTTCGTCTGACTTTATTTATAAGCAGTTTTAAGGAGAAAATAAATGAGTTCAAAAAAATGGTTTTTTATGTTTATATTGTGTGGGTTACTAACGTTTGGCGGAATAATGGCATTTAATATTATTACTGACCCGTTTGGCGTATTTGGAGATCACTTTTTTAATTGGTATTCTTATGATATGACCCAAAATCCGCGTGTCGCAAAAGTGGCTTACATAGACAAAGAGCATAGTAATTATGATTCATATATTATTGGTTGTTCCAGTACAAGTTCGTATCCTGTGGAGTTGCTAAATAAATATACCGGAGACAATTTTTACAATATGATAATGTACGGTGCAGATATTTATGATTCTGTTGAAACTGCGAAGTATGTTATAAATAATTATGAAGTGAAAAATATGTTCTTGGCTGTGTATTTATCTAATGCTATTCAATATAATTATGAGGCGGACAAATTACTTGGAAATTTACACGGTAAGATTGACGGTACATCGCTTATAGACTTTTATGCAAAGTACTTGTTTTTACGTCCGTATTATGGTATTGAGAAGATTAAAGCGAAAATGGAAGATAGCTATTTACAAAATAAAAATGATGTGTTTAATGTTGAAACCGGTGTTTATGACAAAACTAAAAGAGATATTGAGCCAATTGGAAGTTTAGAGGATTATGTAAAAAAATATCCTGTTTTTACGAACTATCCGTATGATAGAATAGAGGATTTACCTGAACTTGATAATTGCTTAAATTCTATTAGAGAATTAAAGGAAATTTGTGATGATAGAGAAATAAACTTTAAGGTTATCTTAACACCGTTATATATTGATTATGCGAAGTATTATGATCAAGAGGATATAGATTTATTTAAAGTGAAATTGGCAGAGGTAACGGACTTTTGGGACTTTACGCTAAGTTCGGTAAGTACTGAACCAAGGTATTTTTACGATGAAGCTCATTTTAGAAATTGTGTAGGGGAAATGGCACTTGCTAGGATATATGATGACAGGAGCGTTTATGTTCCTGAGGATTTTGGAAAATATATAACCGCTGAGAATGTAGCTGAAAATTTAGTGAAGTATGACGAGCTAAGCTTTGACGATAAGAACTATACAACTAAAGTTAATATATTGAATTATGAAAAGATAAATGATTTTTCTTTATTTGAAAAACAATTGAAAGAACTTATTCAAATAGGCTATGAGGTTATAAGTTTTTATGATATGCAAAACTATATAGAGAAGTATGAAGCTTTACCTAAAAAGGCTATTGTGTTGACGTTAAACAGTGATAATTTGGAAAATGTTGAAAAGATACAGAAAATTTTAACTGAGAATAGGGTAGAGGCTACGCTTTTTATTTCGACTAGAGATATAGAAAATGGGAAATTAGATAATTCAAAGGATTTTAATGAAAAAATTGCAAAGCTTAAGTTACAAGATAACTTGGATATACAGTTAAAAAGTGATGAATTGTTGTATAAAGATGAGGAGCAGTTTATTAAAAAGCTAAGAGCTTATTTGAGTGATTTTTCAAATTGTACCGGAGAAAATGCGAAAATCATTTGGTATAGGAATGAGAATTTTGACGAACTTACAGAGGTAATTATGAATGAAGAAGGCGTTTTCGGGAGTTTATGTGATACGAAAGGAAGTAATGTTTTAGTAAAAGGGATTGAACAAAGTCTAAGAGGGCTTAAATTTGTTGATATAGACGAAAAAGCGAATGTTTTAGAGTTCTTAGACTATTGACACATTAAAAAAATATTATAAAATAATTGTGTAAGTAGAATATATAAAAAATAGGGGGTATTTATTATGACACCACATAATGAGGCGCGCAAGGAAGACATTGCAAAGATTGTTTTGATGCCGGGTGATCCACTTCGTGCGAAGTTTATTGCTGAGAATTTTATGGATAATTATACGGTAGTTAATTCCGTAAGGGGAATGCTTGCGTATACAGGGGAATATAAGGGAAAAAGAATTACTGTAATGGGGCATGGAATGGGAATTCCTAGTATTGGAATTTATTCTTATGAATTGTTTAAGTTCTATGACGTTGATACAATAATTAGAATTGGAAGTTGCGGATCATATACGAAAGATGTAAAAGTAAGAGATGTAATTGTTGTAGATAATGCGTATAGTGAGTCTACTTATGCTCTTGTTCAAAGTGGATTTACAGGAAATATGATTAAGTCTAATGATGAGATTAATGAAAAAATTAAGGAAACAGCGAAAGAATTAAATACGAATATTAAATTTAGTAATATTCACAGTTCGGATGTATTTTATTCTGATGCGGTAGATATTAAGGAAATTAATGAAAAATATGGTTGTTGTGCTGTTGAAATGGAGTCGTTTGGATTATTCCATAACGCGAATGTGTTAAATAAGAAGGCAGCTTGTATATTGACCGTAAGTGATAGTTTGGTTGAGAATGAAGAACTTACTGCTGATGAGAGAAGAACTTCAATGACGAATATGATTAAATTAGCTTTAGAAACTACATTAAAGATGTAATGTTATAGAAAATATTAAATCGCGAATTAAGTGTTAAGAAAGCAAAAACGCTATTTAACAGTTAATTCGCGATTATTTTTAGTCTCTACTTTTTCCGAAAATTCTTAGTAGTTCTAGGAATAAATTGATGAAGTCTAAATACAGAGTTAAAGCTCCGATTATTGCGAATTTTGTAGTAAATTCACTGTCGTTTCCAACTTGATAAGCCATTGATTTTATTCTTTGAACATCATATGCTGTTAATCCTACAAAGATAACAATTGCAAGTATGGCTATTATAAATGAAAAAGTATCATTTAGTATAAATAGATTTACAATGCTTGCAAGTATTATTCCTACTAATCCCATAAGTAAAATTGAACTGATTTTGGATAAATCTTTTTTGGTAGTATAACCGTACAATGCCATTATTCCAAACATTCCGGCAGTTATAAAGAATACGCTTGCAATGGATTCAAAGGTATATGCTAAGAATATAGTTGAAAGAGTTAAGCCGTTTACTACTGAATATAGTAAAAATGAAGTTATTGCGGCACCTTTACTCATTTTGTGAACTCTTGCAGTAAGTACAATTACCAGTACAAGTTCAGCAAGTAAAAGACCTATCCAATAAATGTTATTGGTAAAAATTTTCTCGAAGAGCCAAGGCGTGGTAGCCGTATATAATGCAGTAGCTCCGGTTACTAAAAGCCCACCGAACATCCAAAGAAAAATTTTTGAAAATACGTCTGAGATACTTTGTTCTTTACTTCCATACATGTCTACAATTACATTGGAATCATTCATAAAATCCCCTCCTTAAATATTAGTATTATATTATCATAAAAAAGTAAAAATATCCATACGTAAAATACATATATTCTTT
>CAYZJZ010000041.1:0-9425 GCA_964478905.1 uncultured Eubacteriales bacterium | reverse complement strand
TTTTGAATTTCTACTATTGGAATTATTGCAAATGATAAGCCTATTACCCATATCCATTGTGCACTTCCCATTATTTCAACCTTAAATACTTCAGCTAAAAATGGTACAGTCAAAACAACAAGTTGTAATGTTGCTGAACCTAAAATTGCCCAGCTTAATGTCTTATTACTAAATACCCCAATTGTAAACAATGACTTATCCATTGAACGTACATTAAACGAATGGAATAATTCAGTAAATGAAAGAGTAGCAAATGCCATTGTCATACCTAATGTATGTTCATGGTAAACAAACTCTCCAATATAGTATGCAAGTAAAGTAAGTCCACCGATTACTATACCTTGGAATATTACGTTTATTCCCATTCCACCATCAAAGAAACTAGCCTTTGCACTTCTAGGCTTTTTGCTCATTACATCACTTTCAGCTTTCTCAACGCCAAGTGCTAAAGCTGGGAAAGCGTCTGTAACTAAGTTAATCCATAAAATTTGAACAGCAGCCAAAATGTTCCAATCTTGTTTGGTTATTAATCCTAAAATAGTAGCAGAAAATATAGCAACAACTTCCGCTAAGTTTGAAGATAATAAAAATTGAACAGCTTTTTTAATGTTACTGTAAATTTTTCTACCTTCTTCAACAGCATTAACAATCGTCGCAAAATTATCATCTGTTAATACCATATTTGAAACACTCTTAGATACATCTGTACCGGTTATTCCCATTCCAACGCCGATATCCGCATTCTTTAATGCAGGAGCATCATTTACGCCGTCTCCGGTCATAGCAACAGTTTTTTCAAGAGCTTTCCATGCCTTTACTATCTTTACCTTATGCTCAGGAGATACACGCGCATAAACAGAATATTTCTTTACAATCTCGGTAAAATCTTCATCTTTTATCTTATCTAATTCTTGACCGGTTATAGCCATAGCCTCATCATTAATAATTCCTATTTCTTTTGCAATAGCAACAGCAGTATCTTTATGATCACCTGTAATCATTATCGGTTTAATTCCCGCACGTTTACAAAGTTTAACTGCATCTTTTACTTCCGGTCTAGGTGGATCAATCATTCCAACAAGTCCTACAAAAATCATATCATTTTCAAGCTCTTTTGTATCAGGTTTTTCCGGTACTTTAGTTAGCTCCTTATATGAAGCTGCTAAAACTCTTAGTGCTTTATGAGCCATAGAAGAGTTTGCTTGTTCAATATTCTTTATATCTTCTTTAGTTATGTCTCTTACTTCACCATTAATTAAAATCTTATTGCATCTTTTAACCAAAAGATCCGGAGCACCTTTTGTTAAAGAATAAATCTTATTTGAAACAGTATTAATTGTCGTCATAAGCTTTCTATCAGAATCAAAAGGTATTTCTCCAACTCTTTTATATCTTGCTTCGCAATCATTTTTCGGATATCCGCGAGTTAAAGTATATTCAACCAAAGCAGTTTCAGTAGGATCTCCAACAAATTCAGTTTCTTTTCCACCTTTTGTATTTTCCTTTGAATCATTACACAAAGTAAGTACTAAAGCCATTTTCTGGCCATCATCTTTAAAATCTTTTATGCTATCCGCTGAATTTAATTTATTTGAATAATATAACTCTTTTACTGTCATTTTATTCAAGGTTAATGTTCCTGTCTTATCTGAACAAATTACTTCAGTAGAACCCAAAGTTTCAACAGCAGAAAGCTTTCTTATTATCGCATTTCTACTAGCCATTCTTTGTACTCCCATCGCAAGTACAATTGTAATAACTGCAGGAAGTCCTTCCGGAATTGCAGCAACAGCTAAGCTTATTGCTTTCATAAATAAATCCATTACGCCTTCAGCATCAATGTTAGGATTAGCTATGTAACTAAATAAAAATACCAATACACAAATAATTCCAACAGCAACAGTTAAAATCTTGCTAAGTTCAGCTAGTTTTACTTGAAGCGGAGTCATAGAATTATCTGTATCAGATAAATATGCAGCAATTTTTCCTACTTCAGTATTCATACCTGTACCCGTTACAACACCGGCACCTCTACCATATGCAACACTACTTCCGGAATAAGCCATATTTACTCTATCTCCTAATGATGCATCTTCTTTAGTTATAACTATGTCCTCTTTTTCTACGGGAACAGATTCACCGGTTAATGCTGCCTCTTCTATCTTAAGAGACGCAAATTCAATAAGTCTCATATCTGCCGGTACAAAATCTCCCGCTTCTAAAATTACTACATCCCCCGGAACAATTTCTTCTGTTTTTATGTGACTTACTTGGCCATTACGCATAACCTTAGAAAACGGAGCGGACATATTTTTTAATGCCTCTAAAGATTTTTCCGCTTTATTCTCTTGAACAACGCCTAAAATGGCATTTACAACTACAACAAACAAGATAATTATCGCATCAACCCATTCATTTGCAACAAACGCAGAAATTGCCGCGGCAACAAGTAGTACAATAATCATTAAGTCCTTAAATTGGTCAATAAATTTAGATAATAAACTTTGTTTTTTCTTTTCTTCTAACTTATTGTAGCCATATTCCTCTGCTCTTTTTCTTGCATCTTCATCACTTAATCCTTTTGGTGAAGAATTAAGCGATTTTAACGTCTCTTCAACAGACATTGTAAAGAACTTCTTTTCTTCAGTTTTCATTTACGTCTCTCCTTTATTTTTAGTATATTGGTATAATATCTTATTTCACATTAAATAGCAAGCCGTCCGATTTACCGATAATTTTTCCGGTTGAATCAGTCGCAAAAGCACTTTCAGCTAAAAACTCTCCTGAAAATACATTTCTTATTTTATATTTTATTGTGTATTTTTTGTATTCTTTAGAATTTACATAAAAGTTAACTTTTTGCTTTTCATATCCTGTAACTCCCCAACCTTCATGATAGACATATCCGCCTTCAGCATAACGAGACGATAGTGGTACAAAATCAGTTATCACATAATAGCCTTCTTTATCTTCCGGAAGGGAAATCTCTAAAGTAACCTCTGAATACTCTCCCAGTTTTCCATTACTTATAGTTTTTTCAATTTTTACTTCATCGGAAATATCAATATTCTCAGACGCTTTTCCTATATACTCGGTAATTACATCTATATCACCTTTGCTACGATTTACATTAAACGATTTCATTTCACTTTCATTCAAATTTAAAACAAACAATTTTTTATCCTTGAAACTAACTTTTTTCGTCTCTCCATTTAAGTCATAGCTAAACCACGCATCAGTCATATTCATCGGTTTATTATTAGTCACAACAACCAATAAGTCTAAAGCCGATATATAATCAAGTCCCGAATTATCAAGCACATAATTTAGTACACCCTCAAAATCGTTGTGATTGATTAAAGAGAGAATAGTAAGCAATCTCGAATTAATCTTGTAATCAGCTGTTTTTTGATTATTTCCTATATATTTATATTCCTTGTCCACAGTCATTATTCCCTGAATTTTATCTTCATAATATTTTTGAGCAAAATTATAATCCCCAATATACGCTAAGGCTGAAATTAAATTTATTTCGTCAATTAATTCAAGCCCGTTATCATTATCAAGTAAGTACTTTATATCATTCAAAACAGGCTCTTTTAACGCCGCAAGTCCCATATATGCCGCTGGCACATCTCCCGAAGTCGATTTCGAGTCATTTATTATTTTATAAAAATACTTAATTGCACTTTCAATATCTATTTTTTCCGGTGCTATCATACAAATATTAGCAGTTATAAGCGAATTCGGTTCAGAATAAGACATTTTTCTAATTCCACCGCTATAATCTTGAAGTTCATATTCAAAATTTACAGTATAAAGTTCTTCATCATAAAATTCATTTAACAAACTATAAGCAAAATTCTTCGCAAAAATTTGCTCTGTTGTACTTCCATTACTTTGCTCTATTACTTTTTTTAATGATTTATATGCCAACCCATTATTTCTATCAAAGAACATCATTTTTATCGGATATTTTGTAATATTTAGAGTTGGTATATCTAAAAGATTAACTTCTTTTACAATAGATAATTCACTGTTAGACTCTACAACTTCAATTTCTTTTCTAATTGCATCGCTATATTCTCCCGATTCTGCTTTCACAGTAACTTTATATTTTCCGGCAGGCAATTTACCAAAATTAAACATAGCTGTTTTAGATGGTTCTAATTCAATTTCTTTACTTTCTCCGCCTTCTATTGTTGCTTGATATTTTATATTTCCTTGTATTAATTTTTTCTCGTTTCCTGCTGTCCGTAAACTTAAAACCACATCATCATTTACTGTATATTTTTCATTAATTACTTGATTTACAAAAAACGGTATGGATGTAGAAATATTTTTAGTCGTCATTCCCGCTTTAACCTCATCTTTTAACACCGCAACCGCAGTTATTCTCCAAGACGTTAAGTCATCAGAAGTTGTAAATTCCACCGTAGCTCTTCCTTTTTCGTTTGTAGAGATAGACTCAAACAAAAGAATATTTACGAATTTTTCTCTTATATCATCTCCTCCTCCTCCGCCTTCTCCACCTTCAAATCTTTGGCAATAATTACTTATAAACGTTTTCGGATAATAATATCTTGACTCATATAAAGAATTTATCGGTTCTTGAGAATATTCTTCAACATAAGCCGCTTCATCAATAGCACTCACTACCATTTCAGTTTTTACCGGATTACCCAATTTATCTTTAACCAAGATATTTACTGTAACTTTCTCTCCGGGTTTATAAACTTCTTTGTCAGTAGAAATTTTTATATCTAAGTTTTTTTCAGTAGTATCATAATATAAATAACTTTTACTTATTTCTTTAAGCCTTTTTCCATCAAAAACTACTCCACTTACTAGACAATTTGGAATTAGCTCCTTCTCCATTTTTACTTTGACATTATTACTTTTCGTAATGCCCATAGTATTTATTCTGTCTGTTGAAACAAAATACAGCATTTTTAAATCTGACGGAAGATTTTCTCCATCTAATGTAAAATTCACACTATCACCTATTTTAGCATTCTTATACCCATCATCACGCTTAAAATGATATTTCCCGTCATCATAGTCATAATCTTCAATTAAATATACCTCGTTATATCCAATAAAGCTATCCGGTAAAACATAAGTTAAATGTGCTTCATAATGACAATTTTGTCTTCTATTTAAATAAGATAAATCTAAAAATTCTTCTTTATCTTTTTGAATATTTACTTCGGTACTGCTTAAAACAGTTTCTCTTGTTCTATACTCATATTGATTTTGGACTAAGCCTGTATAATAATTGTATGTTTCTCCGGTTTTAACTCTAAAACTTTCTACTTCAACAATATCAACATATACTTTTTGGTCAAACGATTCTCCGGAATATATTTTCTCATAATTAACCGAGCCGTTCTCTATCGCATCATAGTTATATTTATTAGTATTAAACTTTATTTTTCCATTTTTACTATCCCATTCATTCCTTAGAGCATAATCCGTTGGGAAGTAAAGAACAGAATTATAATTAGATGCAGACTCATCAATACCGGAAACTTTAATGTCTGCACCGGCATAAAAATATTCGCTTGTATTAGGAGTTTTACTCTCTATTACTACTTTTCCTTCTCCATTAGAATCTAGTGTAACGCTTTTATTTTTCCCGGAACTATCTTTTACATCAAGCTTTAAATTTTCGGCAGATGTTCCATCATAAAATTTACCGTAAATATTTAAGTTAATGGGTTCATTTCCCCTATAATAATCCTTATCAAAACTAGAAGTTATTTTATATACAGGTTTAGTATAGTCCAGTATTTCTATTCCACTTAAATAAGTTTCTTTCCCGGCTGATTTTAACTTAATATTAAGCCATGTGCTTGAATGGTTTGATATTTCGACTTTACCGGAAAAAATTCCGTTTTCACTTACATTTAGTTCAAGCTCTCTTTCGTCAATTTCTACCGTAACTTTCTCAGGCATACTTGTTGTAGATTTTCTTGGGATGATTGTTCCCCAAAAATTAATTGTATCTGTTGGGAAATACCTTTGACGATCCGTATAAATATATGTGTAATAATCATTTTTCAAATCATTATCAATTTCATTAGTAAGACTTATATATTCTCCGAACTCCTTACCATTTCTTGCAGTTATTATTAATCTTTGTGGTTTTGCATCAGTTAAATTAAATTGAGCAAGCCCGTTTTTATTGGTAATAGAAGCTAAATCACCAATCTGTACCGTAGCTCCGGATATATACTCTCCATCTTCGGTATCGTTACACCATACATTAATTTCTCCGTTTAATCCATAAGTGTAAACAGATATATCACTAATTTGTATAGCTTTTTGGAAATGTAAATTATTTATATCGCTCTTTCCATCAACTATATACCAACCTTTTTCAAGAGTTTCGGGAAACCTTATTAAATTTATCCAAGAATTATCTTCCTGTCCTATTTTACCTGTAAAACTAAGTAAAACCGGATATTTAGTCATATCAAAAAGATGATCCCTGTCTCGACCGATTTTAGAATTTACAGCATTATTATGTATTTCCAAAAAATTAACATATTCTTGTAAATTATTTAATTTATAAACGGTTATACCAATTTCTGCCCCTTCATATACAGAACCTGTTGAGACTTTAATATCAGGAACTTCATCAGTTCTAAATGTACTTTGGTAACCATCAACTAAATCAAAATACATACCGGAATCATAATCCGTTCTAAAACTAAATGAATAATCTTCTAAAAATTCCTCACCATATATATTTTTTAATCCTTTTTTTATTGTTATTTCGTAAAGTGTATCGCGAGATAAAGCGCTTGGTTTAAAAATTACGCATTTATCTTTGTATTCAAAATTCCCCGTAACTTTCGGAAAAATTTCAAAAAAGTCGTCTATATTTTCAATCGGTTTAGAAAAATATATTTCTATTCCGGTATTACTGTTTACATATGTACTCCCATCCACCGGCATAGTAGACGAAACTTTAAAATCAACTTTTGTTTGAAACGCCCACGACTTGTCTATTTTTTCTCCATTTTTAGATATAGATATATTGTATATCGAATTATCCTTTAACGTATCACTTGGAGTTAGTAAATACGTATTTTTATCTACTTTATCCAAACTAAAATCCATTTTAGGGTTTAATGCAACTACTTTTTTCAGAGCCTTTGCAGAGTAATTTTTCTCAGAAGTAATTATAAAATTAGTATTAGTTTCAACACCTAAATCCGTTGATTTTTCCGCAATTACTTCAAAATTCAAATTATGTATTACTGTACTTTTTACGTATAAAATGCTAAGTATACTACCAATTAAAACTATAAGAAATGCTACAACTCCGATTACAATTATATTTCTTTTAGTAAAGAACTCCTTTTTCATAACACATCTCCTCCAATGTTTAATCTATCATAAACAATAAGAAAGATAAAGTGATTTTTTACAAAAGCAATTTTTAAAATTAAACACCCGGCACCATAACCATATCTTCAATTCTAATTCCAAATTGATCCGGTAAATACAATCCAGGTTCTACCGTTACCACCATTCCCGGTTTAAACACATCACTACTCCTTCCGGCAATAAATGGTCTTTCATGAACGTCCAAGCCTACGCCGTGACCTAACGCATGAACAAAATATTTATCCATCGCATTCTTCTTAAACTCATTTACCGCAACCTCATTTACATCCTTACAGCTAACACCTGCTTCTATGGCATCTATCGCAAACTTTTGAGCCTTTTCAACCAAATCATAAACCCTTTGTTGTTCCTTTGTAGGTTCTCCAACAAAAACAGTTCTGGTAATATCCGAACAATATCCATTATAAACGGCTCCCATATCAACAACAACCGCATCGCCATTTTCTATAACCTTCTCACTAGCAAGTCCGTGAGGTAAAGATGAACGCTTTCCGGAAGCAACAATAGTATCAAAAGAAGGCCCACTAGCTCCTCTTTTCTTCATTTGGTACTCTAATTCATTTTTTATATCAATTTCACGAACACCTGCAACAATTTGAGGGCGTACAAATTCAAATGTATCCAAAGCAATCTTTAACGCTTTTTTTATTTCAATAATTTCCCCTTTATCTTTAATCATTCTAACTTTTTCAAATAAATCCTTAAGAGGTTTCCATTCAACAAAGCTAATTGTCTCCGTCATATGAGTAGCCTCAGAATATGTCATATCATTCCCTTCAAAAGCACACTTTTTCACATTATCTTGTTGAAGCAATTTAGCAATCGTACCAACAAAGTTTCCGCCAAAATCCACAACTTCAATTTTGCTTTCATTTTCCGCTTGCTCTGTAAATCTTCCATCTACAATTAAATACGCATTTTTTTCAGTAACAACAGCCATTCCCTCATCCCCGGTAAAACCTGAAATATATCTTACATTTTTTATGTTAGAAACAACAATTCCATTTACTTCTTCATCTCTTAAGCCTTCACGAATTCTATCTATTCTCAACTTATTTTTCCTCCACTTCGTTCAAAATTTTCTTCATAGTCAAAGCGTCTTCCGCCATAGTTCCGTCAGATTCACATATAACTGTTAAATCAAGATTATATTTTTTTATAATCTTTGCAAAAGGTAAAAACTCAGGCCCATAAACATTATCTTCAAAAGTAAGATGTCTCTTCTCTCCTCCGGTTGTATATTCTATTTTACTAAAATGAACATGAAACCTTCTTCCTCTTTCCTCTCCAAGTTCATCTATAAAGCACTTTACTATCTTTTCAAAATCTTCCTCCGTTTTTAAACTACCCATTTCTCTAGCATTTATATGTCCAAAATCAACTGTTGGAACAAGCATTTTATCTATTTTACACATAGTAGCAATTTCCAAAACAGTTCCAAGTTGATTAATCTTACCCATAGTTTCCGGGCAAATTTCCATATCGCCATATCCATTATTTTTAGCTTCCAAAACAGCTTTTCTCATTGTATCTTTAGCCATTTCAAAAGCTTCGTTTCTATCTCTTTTACTACAACTTCCCGGATGAACTACTATTCTCTTCCCCCCCATTAATTTAGCCACTTTCAAAGTATCTAAAATATATTTTATAGAATTTTCTCTTTTTTCTTCTTCAACACTAGAAAGTGAAATAAAATACGGAGCATGAACACTAATTGTTATTCCATACTTTTTAGCTTCTTCTCCAAACTTCTTAGCCGTCTCTTCAGATACTCTTACTCCTTGTCCACATTCATATTCATATGCATCAAGTCCACGTTCATATAACCACTTAGGAGCATCCAACGTACTTTTATACCCTGCCTTTTGAAACGATATCGAATTACCTCCAGGTCCAAATAAAACCATTTCCTTTTTCTCCTTTCTAAGCTCCAAAATACAATCTAAATATATTTTCTCCTAAAAATATAAATAACATAGTAGCCATAACTATATAAGGACCGAACG
>CAYZJZ010000040.1:0-9588 GCA_964478905.1 uncultured Eubacteriales bacterium | reverse complement strand
TATGTATAATGTAATTCTTGTAAGATATGGAGAAATTGTATTAAAGGGAAATAATCGTTGTAAATTTGAGAAAAAACTTGTTGATAATATAAAATATGTTTTGCGTGATGAAAAAGTAAAGGTTACTTTTTCCCAAGCGAGATTATATGTTGAACCGGATGATGAAAACGATATAAATAGAATAATGGATAAATTAAAGAAAGTTTTCGGTATTGTTTCTATTAGTCCTGCTGTTAAGATCGAACCTAATATGGAGACTATAAGAAATATTGCTGTTCGCCTTATGGAAGAAGAAAACCTTGGGAAAACATTTAAGGTAGAGGCAAGGCGCGGTGATAAGTCTTTTTCACTTCAATCTATGGAAATTGCGAGAGATGTAGGCGGATATATTTTGAGTAAAATTAAAGGACTTCGTGTTGATGTTACCAAGCCGGAGACTACGCTTATGATAGAGGTTAGAGAAAACGCATATGTGTACATTGAGAAAATTCCTGCTTTGGGTGGTATGCCAGTTGGAACTAATGGTAAAGGATTATTACTTGTGTCCGGTGGAATAGATAGCCCTGTTGCCGGATTTATGCTAGCTAGACGTGGTGTTGAAATTGATGCACTTCATTTCTTTAGTCCTCCTTATACCGGGGTAAAAGCTAGAGAAAAAGTTATTGAACTTTGTAAAATAGTTTCACAATATAGTGGTAAAATTAATTTGTATATTGCTAATTTTACTGAGCCACAGCTTGCTATAAGGGACAATTGTCCTCCTGAACAGATGGTTTTACTTATGAGAAGAATTATGATGAGAGTTGCGGAAAGGGTTGCTAATGAAAAAGGATGCGATGCACTTATTACAGGAGAAAATATCGGTCAAGTTGCGAGTCAGACGATGAAGTCTATTGTTGCGACTAATGATGTTTGTAGTATCCCTGTTTTTAGACCTTTAATTGGCATGGATAAAAACGACATTATTGATATAGCTAAAAAAATCGGTACATTTGAAGCATCTATTTTACCGTATGAAGACTGTTGTACTATTTTTGTACCTAAACATCCTGAAACTCAGCCTAAAATTGAGAAACTTGAAAAGTCTGAGCAACATTTAGACATTGATGGAATTGTTGACACTGTGGTCAATAATTTGGAATTGGTTGTGATTAAAAATAATTAGAAATAGACTCGATGGATTTGTATAGGAGGTAAACTTATGCAAGATATATACAGGAAAATTCAGCAAGAATATGAGAATAATCGAAATTCAGCTTTGGCCGAAGTTGAAAAAAAGAAGAAAGAAATTTACGAAAAAGAGCCTAAAATTTTAGAGATAGATGATAAAATTAAAAAAATTGGTATGGAAGTTACAAAATCAATTATTTTTATTGATGATGATTCTAAGCGAATTGAGGCGGTAAATGATCTAAATGATAAAATAGAATCTCTAAAGAACCAAAAAGCTGTTATTTTAAAAGATATGGGAATTGATGAGGAATATTTAAAGCCTAATTTTGTTTGCAAAATATGTGAAGATACCGGAATTATCGGTAGTGTGACCGGAGCTAAAAATTGTTCTTGCTTTAGACAAAAATTAATTGATTACACATATAATCAGTCTCAAATATACAATATAGACAAAGAAAATTTTGACACATTTAATGCGGATATTTTTTCTAATGAGGTTAATGAAAAAGCGTATGGAAGTACGAAGTCTCCAAGAGAAAATATTTTGAAAATAAAAGAGATTTCTGAGAATTTTGTTAAAAATTTTGATAAAAAAGATACAAAGAGTTTACTGTTTACAGGTGGTACAGGACTTGGAAAGACGTTTTTGAGCAATTCCATTGCTAAAGCTGTTTTGGATAGTGGAAAAACTGTTTTATACCAAACTTCCGGTAGACTTATGGATTTAGTTATGGATTATAGAAAAGGGGATAATGAGAACTTTGATGAGTCTCAATACGATGAATTGTTTAATGTTGATTTGCTTATTATTGATGATTTAGGTTCGGAAAATATGACGGAGGCAAGACGGTCTGAATTATTTAATATTTTAAATACTCGTTTGCTTAATGCTCCGAAAAAAGGAACTAAGACTTTAATTTCTACGAATAAGGATTTAAAAGATTTAGTTAATTATTATGATCAAAGAATTATGTCGAGAATTTTAGGTAATTTCGAAATTTGCAGGTTTTTCGGTAATGATTTGAGATTACAAAGAAAATAGTGTCAAAATAGTTTACTGTATAATATTATGTTAATGTAGGCGTGTGCTTCCGTTGTTGTATAAAAAAGTTGAGTTATAAATTGAAATTATTTATTGTTAGCTCGAACTTCCATAAAAAACAAAGATTTTGGATATACAACAACATTGTGCCGATTTGAAAGGAATGAATAACATGATAATTATACAAAAATATGGTGGCAGCTCTGTTGCAGATAATGAAAAATTAATGAATGTTGCACATAAAATAAAAAAATGCAAAGATGAGTCAAATGATGTTGTTGTAGTTGTATCCGCACAGGGAAAGACTACTGATTTGCTTATTGAAAAAGCACGTTCTATTAGTAAAGAGATTTCTGATAGGGAAATGGATGTTTTATTGTCTACCGGAGAAATGCAGTCTATGGCACTTTTAGTTATGACATTAGAAAAAATAGGTGTTCCTGCCGTTTCACTTACCGGTGAACAGGCAGGAATTTTTACTGATAACGGACATCTTAATTCACGCATAGATAAAATTCGACCATATAGGATTTTTGATGAATTAGATAAGGGAAATGTTGTGGTTGTTGCGGGATTTCAAGGTGTAGATGAGTTAGGAGATATTACGACTTTAGGACGAGGTGGCTCGGATACTACTGCAGTTGCTTTGGCTCACGCTTTAGAAGCTGATAGGTGTGAAATATATAGCGATGTAGATGGGATTTACACAGCTGATCCGCGAATTGTAAAAAACGCTGTAAAGCTTAATTCAATTGAGTATGATAGTATGCTTGAACTGGCGAGTTTAGGAGCAAAGGTACTTAATAACCGTGCGGTAGAGTTGGCAAAAAAATATAATGTTAAATTAACTTCTAGTGGAAGTTTTTCAGATGAGGAGGGGACAAAAATAGAGAATAGTGGTTTTGAAAGTGCGTTAGTCACAGGTTTTACTGCTGATAGGGATGTAACTATTGTTACTGTTAGTGATTTAGATAAATCATATTCGCTGTTTACAAAATTAGCTGATGAGAGAATAGCTGTTGATGTAATTGGTCAAAGCATCGGAATGAATGAGATTTCTTTTACGGTAAAAAGTGAAAATGTTACTAAAATAAAGAAAATTTTAGATAATGATTACCAAGTTAAATTTACACCGAATTGTGGTAAAGTTTCTTTGGTAGGATGCGGAATGATTGGAAAGCCGGAAATAGCAAAAAACGTATACGAAGCGCTTAACGAGAGTAATATAGCCGTTAAGTTAATAAGTAGTTCCGAGATAAAGTTTTCAGTTATAGTTGATGACAAAGATGTTGACATAGCACTTAATTCGATTCATAATAAAATGGTAAAATAAATTTTTATTGAGATTGTAAAAAGGTGGACTTTATGTCTTGTTAAAATTTTGCAATCTCAATAGCTATACATATTGGAGGGCACTTTTTATGAGCGGAATTTTATATTTAGTTTCTACGCCGATTGGAAATTTGGAGGATATTACTTTAAGAGCTATTAAAATATTGAAAGAAGTTGATATTATTGCGGCTGAGGATACCAGACAAACTATAAAGTTGTTAAATCATTTTGAAATTTCTAAGCCACTTACAAGCTTTTTTAGACATAACGAGGATAAGAAAGGTGAATACATAGTTTCTTTGCTTAGGGAAGGAAAAAATATAGCTCTTGTGTCTGATGCAGGAACTCCTGCGATTTCTGATCCGGGAGAAGAATTGGTGAAAATGGCGATTGAGGAAAATGTAACTGTTGTTCCGGTTCCCGGGCCTGTTGCAGCGACTTCTGCGCTTATTGTTTCGGGCTTATCCACTGGTAGATTTTCTTTTGAAGGATTTTTGCCTATGAATAAGAAAAATAGAAAAGATAGACTGGGTGATTTAGAAAGAGAACAAAGGACAATGATTTTCTACGAAGCTCCGCATAAGCTAAAAAGTACGCTAAAAGATATGAGGGAGTATTTTGGAAATAGAAATATTGCACTTGCTCGTGAGATGACTAAAATACACGAAGAAATAATAAGGTGCACATTAGATGAAGCGATAGAAAAGTACGCTGAAGAACCGCCTAAAGGGGAGTTTGTTGTAGTTGTTGAAGGATATAGAGGGGAGACTGTAAAAGAGACTTTTTGGCAAGATATGACCGTAGACGAGCACTATGAGTATTATTTGGCTAAAGGCTTGGGAAGAATGGATGCAACAAAGAAAGTTGCCACAGATAGAGGCGTTTCTAAAAGAGAAATATATGGAAAATTAAATGTATAGAAAGTAGATAACACCAAAAGAGGCTGTAAAAAGAATCATAATGCATCGTTATTTAAATGATAAACGAACTTTTTACAGTCCTTATTGTTTTAAAAATATGACACAAATATATAATTTTTTTCTTTTAAATGTCGATGAAAGTATTGTGAGAAGGTGTTTTGATAATATGGGAACTAAATGGAGCAAATATGACAAATTATGGGTAGTTTTTTCTATAATGTTAATTCTTTTCGGAAGTATATATAAGTTTTTATTTATAGTAAATTCTAATTCAAATGTAGTATTAGAAGTAATTTCGTGCCTTTTGGCGATATGTGGAGTAACATATGTTTTTGGAATAGCGAAGCAGTCAAAATTCGCGTATTTTTTCGGTATAGCTAATGTTATACTATATGCAATAGTTTGTTATTCTAAGGAATTATATCTTAGTATGAGTTATAACTTATTTTACAGTTTTCCGGTTTTAATTTACGGTTATATTAATTGGAGCAAGGGAACAAATGGGGGAAATATTGAGATAAAATCGCTTAGTAGATTAGGCAGAATAATTTTAGGATTTGGAATGATTATTGCGGTTTGTATTTTTGCATTGATTTCTAAAAATATTTTTTACGGAAGTAATGTACTTCTAGATTCAATTGTTTCTGTTTCGATATGCGTTGCAACGTTTTTGATGGCAAATAAGTATATTGAACAATGGGTTTTATTTATAATTGCAAATTTCTTTGGACTTGTAATGTTTTTGGTGATTAATTTTAACAATATGAATGATGTAGAATTATTAATTATGTGGACTATATATTTAATAAATTCGTTTTATGGGATGTTTGCTTGGAGAAAGACGTTGAAAAAAGACAATTAGGAGGAAAATTAAATGAAAAAGGTTACGACTTTGATTTTTTGTGTAGCAATTTTAGCAACTGTATGTGTGGCGATGACTACGTCAGAGCGTCAAACTGCGTATGCGGGTGTTTTTAATCCGGAGATAATTACGGCGGATGATACTATGGACAAGTTATTAGTAGAACCAGAACCGGAGCCGGTAATCGAAGAGCCGGAAGAAGAACATATTTACGATGGAATTGCATATCTTACTTTTGACGATGGACCTTCTACTACGATTACTCCTCAAATTTTAGATATTTTAAAAGAAAAAGATGTAAAAGCTACTTTTTTTGTAATAGGAAGTTATGCAAAAAGTCACCCGGAATTGGTAAAAAGGGCTTATGATGAGGGACATACAATAGGACTCCATTCTTACACACATAAAAAAAGTATGTTTAATTCACTACAAGCTTTTAAAGAAGAGGTGGACAAGACGTACGATGTGGTATATGATATTACCGGAGAGGCTCCTAAATTTTTTAGAATTCCTTATGGTACTAAAATAGGGGATACTTTTAAAAAATGTCTAACTGATAAGGGGCTTAGCGTAATAGGCTGGAATTGTGAAAGTTATGATTCTAGGACTTTTACAACTAAAGGAGAAGATTTAGTAAAGGCTGTAAAGGATACAATGGGAACTAAAAAAGATGTTACGGTTATAATGCATGATACATACGGAAAACAAAAAACAGCTGATGCGTTATCTGATATTATAGATTATTTTAATGAGTTAAACTATGAATTAAAAAGATACGAATAAAGTATAAGGAGAAGTAACAAATATGGCAATTTGGGCAATTTCCGATTTCCATTTATCTTTCGGAGTTAAAGATAAGCCGATGGATGTGTTTGGGAAAAATTGGGTAGCTTATGAAGAAAAAATAAAAGAAAATTGGTTAAATAATATAAAGCCGGAAGATGTAGTTTTGCTTGCCGGCGATTTTTCGTGGGGAATGTATTTAGATGAGACAATTCCGGATTTTAAATTTTTAGAATCTCTTCCCGGAAGAAAGATTATGATTAAGGGAAACCACGATTATTGGTGGGAGACTAAAAATAAGCTTAATTTATTTAAAACTAAGAATGGCTTTAATTCTGTTGATTTTATTCATAATACTTTTGTTGGGCTGGATAATGTGGCGATATGTGGGACGAGAGGCTGGGAGCTTGGCAGTACTGATGTAGATGAGGAAACGGACAAAAAAGCTTATGAGAGGGAAAAGTTAAGGTTAATTCGTTCCCTTGAAAGTGCGAGTATGGCGGGATATAATGAATTTATTGTTATGCTACATTATAACTTGGGAATTAATCCTGAATATGTAGACATATTAAAAAAATATGGTGTAAAGCTGTGTGTTTTCGGACATCTTCACGGTAGATCCGATTATATGAGTTATGAGAAAAGTGGTATAAAATTTCTGTGTACGTCGTGTGATTTAATTGATTTTATGCCGATTTTGATTAGAAATTAAAAAAGGGGGAAATTTTTATGAATTTACCAAACAAAATAACATTAGTTAGAATTTTTTTAGTACCTATTTTTATTATAGTTATGTTTTTACCTATTCCGTATGTTAATTTAATTGCTTTTTTGGTGTTTATTGTTGCATCGATTACCGATTTTATTGATGGAAGATTAGCACGCTCTAGAAACTTGGTTACGAACTTTGGTAAATTCTTAGATCCTTTGGCGGATAAACTTTTAGTTACAGCTGCTTTAATTGCTTTAGTTGGTCAAGATAAATTACCTTCTTGGATTGCTACTGTAATTATAGCTAGAGAATTTATTGTTACCGGAATTAGATTAATAGCGAGTAATGAGGGTAGAGTAATTGCAGCGAGCATTTGGGGAAAAATGAAGACAGTTACTCAGATTATTGCTATTTCTTTATTGTTGTTAGATAATTATAGGCTACCTGCTGATGAATCTGATATATTTATGATTCAAAAATTCCAAAATTTAATTACTAATTTTACTGTTGCTCCGATTGAAGGAGTAGTAGGAATTTTATCAACGATTATGATTACTGTTGCGGTTATTGCTACTATTTTTTCCGGTTATGATTATATTGTAAAGAATAAAGATGTATTGAAATTGGAGGATTGTTAGTTTTGAGAAATATTAAATTTATTGTTGAGTATGATGGTACAAAGTATAATGGTTGGCAATCTCAAAAAAATGGCATTGGTATTCAAGAGATGATTACTAATGCCATTCATCAGGTTACAGGAGAAGAAATTAAGTTAAATGGTTCTGGAAGGACTGATGCAGGAGTTCATGCAATGGGGCAGACGGCTAATTTTAAGACGAATTCTACTATTCCGATTGAAAAGTTTCCTATTGCGGTTAATTCTTTTTTGCCTAAAGATATTGTTATAAAAAGTGCGGAGGAAATGGATGAAAAGTTTCACGCAAGATATAGTGTAAAAGGGAAAAAGTATATGTACATTGTAAATAATTCCAAGACTCGTTCTGCACTTGATTTTTATAGAGAGTACCATATTAATCAAGAACTTGATTATAAAAAGATGAAAAAAGCTTCTGAATATTTTGAGGGGACATATGACTTTAGAGGTTTTATGGCATCAGGAAGTTCTGTTAAGGATACGATAAGGACTATTACAAAGGTTCAAATGAAAAAGCGTGATGACGGAAGGATTATTTTTTTATTTACCGGGGACGGATTTTTATATAATATGGTTAGGATTATTGTCGGAACGCTTATTGAGGTTGGTCTTGGAAAAATAAAGCCGGAAGAAATTACGGATATTATAAAATCTAAAGACAGATCTCGTGCCGGCAAGACTGTTCCGGCACAAGGATTATATTTAGTGGAGGTTTATTACTAATGAGTATTTCTAAAGTTTTTTTTACTACTGAGGATAATTTGAAATTGGTAGGTTTATTATATTTGCCGGAGAGCAATGGAATATTTTCGAGGATAAAAAAATGCGATAAAGTTGTTATTTTCTTGCATGGAATGTATAGTGACTGTTTGAAGAAACGTGATGATATTTTCGGAGAGGAACTGAACAAAGCAGGATATGCATATTTTACGTTTAATAATAGAGGCGCTGAAATGGGTAATTTGAATGTAGATAACTTATACGGGACTGCTTTTGAAAATCCATGCGATGCTCATTATGATATTGAAGCGGCTGTAAAAACTATGGAGAAACGTGGATTTAAAGAAATAAATATTGTCGGTCATAGCCTAGGTTGTAGTAAGATTTTAAATTGGTATCCGAAGAAAAAGGTAAATGTGGCGAGTGTTGGACTTTTATCGCTTACTGCTTTATCGGATAAATATCGTCAAATTGCCGGGGAAAGGGCGTATAAAATTGCGATGGCGATTGCTGAGGCTAAGGTTAAGAAAGGGAAAGCTAAAGAAATTTTAAGACCTGAATTTTATCCGAAGCCTATTTCAGCTGGCACATTTAATACGATTTTCAACTCTGAAAGTGAACTTAATACTGTATTTTATGAAGATAAAAATTGGAAGGCTGATTCACTTAATATAATTGAAGAACCGCTTTTTATGAGATATGGTACTGTGAATGAAACTATAACGAAGACTGCTGATGAGACTGTTAATCTCATAAAGATGCTTGTTAAAAATGAGAAGCTAGATGTTGGATATATAGACGGAGCAGATCATTCTTACCATGGTAAGGAAAATGAGTTGATTAATCAATATATTGATTTCTTGAAGAAATTGTAAAAAATAATTGTTAGTTCCAACGACAGCTAGAAAATAAAAGAATTTAATTGATGTTGTTGACTTATATTGCTTTTAACTATGGAGTAGTATAATTGTCACACCAGACTTAAAAAATATACATCAAAGTTTCTGTATAACATTAATTTGCCTACATATAATGAAGTTAGGTTATATGGAGGGAGATATATGTTAAATTACGAGGTTATAGGCAAAAAGATAAAGGATTTAAGAATTGAAAAAGGAATGAACCAAAAGGCGTTGGCAGATAAGCTAGATGTTTCAATTGGTTACATTAGCCAAGTTGAGTCTGGCGATAAGTGTTTTAATCTTCAAAGATTAGAGGAACTATCTGAGGTGCTTGGAAAGCCGGTTGCGTACTTTATTGAAGGAGCTAATTCTGATGATAGAAAAGCTATGGAAGAAGAAATACAATTCTTGCTTAGAAGAATTAACCCTAAGAAACTTGAAATGATAATTAAGATGCTTAAAGTTATATCAGACGAAATTGAGTAAA
>CAYZJZ010000039.1:0-9615 GCA_964478905.1 uncultured Eubacteriales bacterium | reverse complement strand
TTTGTAAATTCACAATTAGATTTTTGTTCTATATATGATATTATTCCCTCGAAGGAAAACTTAATTATTTTCTTCAATGGATATACTCAAGATGTCGTTATCTGTATTGGCGGATATTTTTAACTCTTTATTACTGTTGTTTTTTATTTTTAAATCTTCTGCATCATATGAAACAGATGCATCTTTTCCTTCTTCTATATATGGGACATCTCGGCTATGCTCATGCCTTTCTGTTATTTCAAGTCCTGCGTTTAATGCGGCATTATATAATGTAGAACTGATTTGACATACACCACCGCCATAACCGTCTATTTTGTTTCCGTGTCCATCAAAAATTATGGCTTTTTTAAACCCTGTTTCCGCAGTCCTTGGCCCAATTTGGCTATTAAAAGAAAATTCTTCTCCTGATTTTATTGTTGCCCCATTTAGTTTTTCTACGCCGAGTTTTATATTGTTTAATCTATCCGGTGTTTTATCTGTAATTTTTGTTGAGAATGTTCCGGAAATTTTAGTTTGAACAGGCGGTTCATTGGTTGAATAGTTAATTTGTTCATTTTTATTGTCGTTGCAACCAGTAAGTACGGTCATAACTATTAATAAAATATATAAAATTTTCATAGATATCTTCCTTTCTTATCTATTGTATTTTTAGTAATTTTCATAAAAAAATACATAGAAACAATTGGACGAACATAGAATTATATCGTAATACAAGTTTGAAAGCGAGGAAGAATAATGGAACAAACGATTAGAAGGATAGAAAGCCCGTATAGAACTCAAAATAGAAGAAATGAACCGACAGAAAAAATATTAAAATATTGGTCAAAATTTGTTATTCAGGCAATAATAAGTGCCGTGATTTTGGTTACATTTTTATATTGTAGAAGTGTGAGTGCTATAACTACTTCTGCTTTTTGGGAAAAGACTACTGCAATTTTGGAAAATGACATAAGTGTTGAAGATATGAAAAATGGCATCGAAAAGGGTATGGAATACGTTAAAGTTATTATTCCTAAAATTTTAGAAACAGAAGAAGTAAGTTATAATGAAAACAGCAATGTACCAACAGATGAAAATAAAATTGAAGATAATCAATTAAATTTAGCTGAAAATGCAGATGATAGTAAAGACGAAATAGTTAAAGATATGACTCAAGATGAAAAAGATATATATGACATTTTAAAGGTTACTACTGTTTTAAGACCTGTAAATGGAGAGATAAGCTCTCATTTTGGAGATAGAATTGATCCTATAACTAAAACTGATGGAACTCATACAGGAGTAGATTATGCGGTTGTTGTTGGTACACAAGTGAAATCGGCTATAACAGGTACTGTTACTGAGGTACAAAAAAATAATGCGTCTTTTGGAAATTTTGTAAGAGTGAAAAATGCTGATATAGTTACTACGTATGCTCATTGTTCAACAATTAAGGTTAAAGAGGGCGACAAAGTAAAACAAGGAGATATTATAGCTTTATCCGGAAATACCGGTAAAACTAGTGGGCCGCATTTACATTTTGAAGTAAAAAAAGACGGAAGACTTGTAAGTCCCGAAAAATTAACTAGTTAAAAGGTTGTGATTTAATGTTGTTTAAGATAAAAAATGTCTATATTTCTATTAGTACATATTTTTTCTTAATGATTTCATGGGTAGTTATATTTAGTAGAATTAATGAGTTTTTGTATTGTTTAATTGCGTTATTTTTACATGAAATCGGACACATCTTTATGATTTATGGTTTGAAAGAAAAGATTAGTATTTTTTATATAATTCCTTTTGGATTTTCGTGTAGATTAAAAAATCAAAGCAAGATAGATAGGAGAAAAATGCTGAAAATAATTTTGGCAGGCCCTGTGACAAGTTTTGTTGTTGCAGGACTTGTTTTTTTATGGACAAAGGAATTTGCTGTGACTAATTTAATTATTGGCGTATTTAACCTTATTCCCATTGGAAATTTAGATGGTGGAAGAATATTTAGAATTTTAATGCAAAGTTAAAGAAAATATGTTACAATGTAGATGGCTAATTTTGAGTTACTGTTTAGTAACAAGTTTGAGATTGATTATTTATAGTTAAAATGAAGGAGCTAGTGAAATATAAAATGAAAGATATAGTTTGTTTGGCGATTGAGAGTAGTTGTGATGAAACATCAGTTGCGATAGTGAAAAATGGTAGAGAGGTATTGTCTAATATAATTTTTTCTCAGATAGATATACATAAAAAATATGGCGGAGTTGTGCCTGAGATTGCATCAAGACAACATACCGAATGTATAAATATTGTAGTTAAAGAGGCGCTTGATAAAGCGAATATGACGTTTGATGATATTGATATTATCGGTGCTACATATGGACCGGGATTAGTAGGAGCTTTGCTCGTAGGATTATCTGCGGCGAAAGGAATTGCTTACGCTCTAAATAAACCGCTTGTTCCTGTAAACCACATAAAGGGTCATGTTTTTGCTAATTTTATAGAAAATAAAAAGCTCGAACCGCCTTTTGTATGTATGATAGTGTCAGGTGGACATACTCATATTGTTAATGTAAAAAATTATTCTGAGTTTGAGATATTGGGTAAAACTATGGATGATGCGATTGGTGAAGCTTTTGATAAGGTTTCTCGTACTGTCGGACTTGGATATCCCGGTGGCCCTAAGGTTGATAAAATGGCTAAAGAAGGACAAGATGTGTGTAATTTTCCAAGGCCTGTTTTTGAGAATTTGAATTTTAGCTTTAGTGGAATAAAGACTGCTGTAATAAACTATACGAATAAACATAAAGATTACAATGTTGCTGATGTTTGTAGAAGTTTCGAGGAAGCGGCGACTGATGTAATTATAACCAATGTAAAAAGAGCAATCATTCAAACAGGTACAAAGAAAATTGCTTTGGCAGGAGGCGTTGCGGCTAACTCTATGCTAAGAGAAAAAATGAAAAATTTAGCTGAAGAAAAAAATGTTGAATTTTATTGCCCAAGTCCTGTGCTGTGTACGGATAATGCTGCTATGATAGGATGTGCGGCGTATTACGATTACTTAGATGGGAAAGTTGCCGGGTTGAATATTAATGCTATCGCGAATTTGAGCTTATAAATATATTTTAAGAGGTGAAGAATATGGCGAAGTGGAACTTGGTTGAACGTGAAAGAAGGTCGAAAAAAGAAATGCAAAAAAAAGAAAAAAGTAAAAATAGAGATAAAAGAAAACTTGGTTGTTCTGTGATAATGGGATTTTTACTTGTTGGGATATTTGCCGGTATAGGAGTGGCTATTGCCTTAATAGTAGCGATTATAACGGCTCCGGATATTATTGATTTGAACGATTATACGATAACTAATATTTCTACTGTATTTTACGACAAGGACGGAAAAGAGATTGATACTGCTCATAGCGGTGAGAATAGGACTTTGGCGTATTTAAATGAAATCCCTCAGTATCTTCAGGATGCGTTTATTTCTATTGAAGATGAAAGATTTGAGGAACACAAGGGAATTGATATAAAAAGGACACTTGGCGCTGCTTTTTATTGGGTGAAAAATGGAGGCAAAGGAAGTTATGGCGGAAGTACTATTACCCAACAACTAGTAAAAAATATGACTCAAGATAAGGCGAGCAAAGGTATAGAAGGTGTTTATAGAAAAATTCGTGAGTGGTGGAGAGCGTATATGTTGGAGCGCGAACTTTCTAAAGACCAGATACTTGAATTATATATGAATACCATTTGCTTTGGTAATGCTACATATGGCGTAAAAGAGGCGGCTAATTTATATTTTTCAAAAGAACCGTCTGAACTTACCCTAGCTGAATGTGCTTTACTTGCCGGTGTTACAAACAGACCTACATATTATGATCCTTTTACTAATTTAGATAATGCAAAATCTCGTCAGAAGGTAATTTTAACTAAGATGTTAGAACTTGAAAAGATAACTGAGTCTGAGTATCAAGCGGCGCTAGAGGAAGAAATTGTTATTAAAAAGGGTGGAAGTGCGTCGGCATCGGTACATTCATATTTTGTTGATGCGGTTATTGAAGACATAATTTCTGATTTAGAAACTCAAAAAAATATGACAAGGCTTGAAGCATCTAATCTTATTTATGGTGGAGGTTTAAAGATTTATACTACGATGGATTCTGATGTTCAAGCTGCAATGGATAAGATATATGTAGAGGATGAGTCTAAGACATTTGCTGCTTTTAGTAATCTTTCTGAGCAACCTGAATCGTCTATGTTAATTATGGATTATAAAACGGGTCATATTGTAGGTATGATTGGTGGACGTGGAGAGAAGAAGGATATGAGAGGATTAAATCGTGCGACCCAAACTAAACGTCAACCGGGTTCAACGATTAAACCGCTTGCTGTATATGGACCTGCGATAGAGGATGGGAAAATAACTGCGGCTACTATTATTTCTGATACTCCTGTGACTGTTGACATACCTGGAAGTAAGCCATGGAGCCCTAAAAACTGGTATTCTGCCGGATTTTACGGAAATATTACTGTAAGATATGCTATTGAGCAATCTTCTAATATTCCTGCGGTTCGTGTTCTCCAAATGATAGGACTTGATAGAGCGTATAATGCTTTGGTTTCGGAAGGAATCACTACTTTAACGAAAGAGGATTTAAATTACGCTCCTTTGTCTCTTGGAGGGCTTAATGGCGGAGTTACTGTAAGAGAATGGACTGCTGCTTATGGAATGATTGCAAATGGTGGAGTATATATAAAGCCTATTACTTATACAAAGGTTGAAGATACAGATGGAACGATAATTCTTCAAAATAAGCGTAAAGAGTCAAGAGTATTTAGTTCCGGAACAGCTTATGTGCTTACTGATATTATGAAAGGTGTTGTAAGTCGTGGAACGGCGCGTTCTGCTATCCTTGCAAATAGTGTTGCTGCCGGAAAAACGGGGTCTACATCTGCTACTAAGGATAAATGGTTTGTAGGATATACTCCGTATTATGTAGGTGCTGTTTGGGTAGGATATGATACTCCTAAGGAAATTACTGTTGGTGGAGAGATGCCTAAACAAGTTTGGAAGAAAGTTATGGATATAATACACAAAGATTTGCCTAAAGTTGATTTCCCTGTGCCGGATGATGTTGAGTATGTTACTGTATGTAATTCTTCCGGAGCTAGAGCTCTTGAGAGTTGTGGAAGTAATGTAAAGACTGAGTTATATGTAACAGGCACAGCGCCTAGTAATTATTGCTCATACCATTCTTCTACTTGGTCAAGTTATTATCCGGAAGGTATTTGAGAAAGGATAGGGTAAAATGCAACACGAAATTGGTACTATAATTAGGTTAAAGAAACAGCATCCTTGTGGCTCTGATGAGTGGGAAGTTTTAAGGAGCGGAGTTGATTACAGAATTAAATGTGTTGGTTGTGGACATACTATTTTAATTCCGCGGATAAAACTTGAAAAGATGATTAAGAAATAGCGAAAAGAGATGAGCAAACGCTCATCTCTTTTCTTTTGCAGTATGAAATTGTTATTAGCAATTGTCACAACCGCATCCACAACCATTGTTTCCACATCCGTTGTTATTTCCACAACAGCAGAAAACGATGATAAGGATAAGTATGATCCATAGGCAACCATTGCCACATCCGCAGTTTCCCATTAAGTTTTTCACCTCCTGTGTCTTACGATAGTATATAGTATGTAAAATGAGATTAAGGTGTTACAGGTTTTGAAAAAATTTTTCCCTTTTTCCAAACAGCAAATCTGAACATGGGTATTAGGTGATTTTTACCTAACGCTCAGAAGTTTTAGTAGTAGCAATCATAAATTATTGTTTCTATCCAAAAACTGTTGAAAAAGAAAGTAATTTGAAGTATAATAGAAGATGGTGAATTTAAGGAGGGGATTATTATGAAATTTAGTGTAATTGTATTGTATATGAAGTTAAATGAGAAAAATAATGATGTCCCTCTGCCTCAGTTAATATACTAGTATATTAAAGGAGGTTATTTTATGGTAGAAATGTATAAAACGGCTGGAAATAAAATTGATGTTTTGGCTGACTTTGAAGATGGAGCGTGGATTAATTTAACTGATCCGACTGAAGAAGAAATTGATATGATTGGCAAGAAGTTTAATATTGAACATTCGTATTTAACTTCCGTTGTCGATGAAGAAGAACGTTCGAGAATAGAGGTAAATGATGAGGGGCAAATCCTTATAATTATTGATGCCCCGGCGATTGAAAGACAAGGAGAATCGACGGTTTATAATACAATACCTCTTAGTATTATATTATTGCCTACGGCTATAATAACAGTTTGCTCGGAAGAGAATTCTGTCATTAATGATTTTACAAACGGAAAGATAAAAGGATTTTATACGAATTATAAAAATAGGTTTGTTTTGCAAATTCTTTATAGAGTGGCGTATACTTTCGTAAGATATTTAAGACATATAGATAAAATTACGACAAGGGTAGAAAAAGAAATTTATAAGTCTCTTGGAAATGATGAGCTTTTTGATTTATTGGCTCTCCAAAAAAGTACGGTTTATTTTTCTACTTCTCTAAAGGCTAATGAATTAGTGTTGGAAAAAATGCTTAAAATGGAATATCTAAAACAATATCCTGACGATATGGAGTTGCTTGAAGATGTTATTATAGAGAATAAGCAAGCTATTGAGATGACGAGTGTATTTAGTGGAATTTTAAATGGAACGATGGATGCTGTGGCTTCGATTATTTCTAATAACCAAAATAATGTGATGAAATTTTTGACTTCTGTTACAATTTTAATTACAATTCCGACATTGATATCCAGTATTTACGGAATGAATGTAGACTTACCTTTTGCAACGAGTCCATATTCTTTCTATATAGTTATGGGAATTATATTAGCGGTTTCCGTACCTTCGGTAATATACTTATACAAAAAGAAAATGTTCTAGTTTGAACATTTTCTTTTTTATCACGACAGAAAACGAGAGGGATTATGCGGAACGGTCAAGACCGTTCCCTACAAATCAAAAAAAGTCTAAAATGGAACAAAAAATTGACTTAATGTAAATCACAACTTTAGTTCTTGAAAACCCATTTTACTTGAATTTTAAAACTAAACATAAACAAGACTACATCCATTAGTATTTTTGCAACTACTTCATTAAAGTTTAAGCTTGTTGTAAGTAAGTATATTCCGGCGTATGAAAGTAAAATGTTAGTTGATACCAATATATAGTATTTTATAATGCTTTTCTTAAATTTAGCTTCATTTTTAAAAACTAATTTCCTATTTAAGCTAAAATTTATAAATGAAGAAATTAGCCTAGCAACTACTGTGGCTATTAAAAGCGAAAATGCGTGGGGAAGAAAATCAAAAATAATTCCCAATAAGATAAATAGTGCATAGTCACAAATAATAGACGAAAATGAGGAACACATAAATTTAAAAATTACTTTATATATACTAAATGAATCGGTAAGCGGGTTAAAGTTACTGGTTGTATTTCCGTTTATGTATACAGTTTCTATCGGAACTTCAATAATTTTTACACCATATACTTTTGTATCTAAAAGCATATTGGTTTCAAATTCAAATTTTTCACCGACGGTATTGAGTAATTTTTCTACGAATATCGAAGGAATTGCTCTAAGTCCGGTTTGGGTATCACTTATATTTAAATCACAAAAAATCTTAAACGCAAGAGAGGTCACTTTGTTACCTAATTTACTTTTCTTAGGTACATTCTCACCATCAAAGTTTCTTACTCCTAAAATTAGTTTGTTAGGGTTTTCTTTTAATGCTTTAGCACATTTTACAACATCTTTTACTTTATGTTGGTTATCAGCATCTAAAGTTACAACTCCTATGTCATTTGGAAAATGTTTTAAGAAGTACTTAAATCCTGTTTTTAAAGCTCGTCCTTTTCCAAAGTTTTCTTCGTGTGTTATAAGTACACATTTTTTATTTTTCTCTATTTTATCAAAAAGAGACAGGAACTTTTTATCTGTTCCGTCATTTACTACAATTATGTGTTTAAATCCGGCTTGTATTAACCCTTCTATAACAGTATGGAATTTCTTATCAGGATTATAAGCCGGAATAATAGCTGTTATGTTTTCCATATTTTTATCCCTCTACAAGTTCTTCACCGATTTTATACACATTTCCAGCACCTATTGTGAGGAGCATATCTCCTGCTTTTAAATTGTCTTTTAAATAAGTTTCTATATCAGAAAAATCTTTTATATATATAGCATTATTTGAAGTCTTTTTTATTTCATTTACTAAATCTTGAGAATTTATTTCTCCATTATCTTTTTCACGAGCCGCATAAATGTCGGTAATTATTACTTTATCCGCATTATAAAAAGCCTCAGCAAATTCAGATAGTAAAGCTTTAGTTCGTGAATAAGTATGCGGTTGGAATACACACCAAACTTTTTTCATATTTTTACTTTTTGCGGCAAGTAAGGTCGCTTTTATTTCAGACGGGTGATGAGCATAATCATCATATACTTCAACTCCATTTAAAATTCCCTTTTTTTCAAATCTTCTTTTTGCACCGCAAAAGTCTTTTAATGAACTTATTACATCTTTTAAGTTTAATTTGTATAAGTCGCATACCGCAATACAAGCAAGCGAGTTGTATATGTTATGCATTCCCGGTACAGATAAAATAACTTCAGATACAAGTTTATTATCTATATAAAGGTTATAATAGGTTTTATCACGCTCAAATATTATATTTTGAGCCGTATATTTCGCCATATTTTTTATTCCGAAAGAAACTATATTACATTTTGTATTTTTAAATAGTTCATAAGAATTTTTATCATCCGCATTAAGCACGGCAAATCCGTCTTTTGGTAATTTATCCAAAAACTTTTGGAAAGAGGATTTTATATGATTTATATCTTTATAATAGTCTAAGTGGTCAGCTTCTACATTTAAAACAACGGATACCTTAGGAGAAAGTTCTAAAAAACTTTCTACATATTCACAAGCTTCTGTTATTAGAAATTTACTTTGACCGATTTTATAGTTGCCATCGATTAAATTAAGTTCTCCACCGACAGTAATTGTAGGATCTTTTTCACAATTAATGAAGGCAGTAGATAGCATAGAAGTAGTTGTTGTTTTTCCATGAGTTCCGGCAACTGCGATTGTATCCGAGAAGAGTCGTGTTATTTCTCCAAGCAATACAGAACGCTCAATTAAAGGGATATTTCTTCTTTGCGCTTCTATGTATTCAGGATTATCTTTCTTTATTGCAGCAGTAAAAATTACTGCCGACGCATTTTTTATATTATTCTCGTTATGACCGATTACTACATCTATATTATTTTCTCTTAATTTTTTTATTATATTGCTGTCGTTCGCATCAGAACCTTGAACCGTATATCCTTTGTTTTTTAAGATTTCGGCAAGTCCACTCATACTTATTCCACCAATGCCAATCATATGTATGGTAGCCGGTGGCAAAATTTTATCTAAAAACATAAGATACCTCCCAAATAAATAGTATATGTATATTATATATTCTTATGAATATATTATTCAATAGGTAGGAAAAAAGTTCTTTATATAGTTGTGTAGGTTTGTCAAACATATGTCACACTTGTGCATAAATAAATACTTTGAA
>CAYZJZ010000038.1:0-9900 GCA_964478905.1 uncultured Eubacteriales bacterium | reverse complement strand
TATAGCACAAAATATTGCTAACAAAAAAGATGAGTTTTACTCCTCATCTTCCATTATTATACTCTTTGTTTCAATATTCAATTTCTCAATATTAAGCGCTGTCATTCTATCTATTTCAAATTTTATTTTTTCTGCTAATTTAGACATAACTTCCATCAAGTTATACCCATAAAGACACACAATCTCAATTTCTATAATAACACCATCGTTTAAATTCTTGTTTCTTACTTTAGTAACCTTCTTTATCCCATCAAAATTCTTTGCTACATTATATACAAGCGAATTAATAACATTTTCAGAGATTGTATATTCACCCATATAACTAAACGCAGGTCGTACAATAGTTTTTTCAGCTGGTGAACTTTGGACGTTTTCTTTCTTCATAAATATTTTTAAAGGATTCATAAAATAACCGGAAAATTGATTCTTAATTTCCACAATAGGAACAGGTATTACATGTTTTCCAAGTTCCTTTCTTAAATACTTAGCTTTTTCTATCTCTTTTTCACTTGCAACATCTTCAATACGTATTATTTTTTCTATACTCGGTAGTTTTAGCCTTTCAACTATTTTATTTACCATTTCATCAGAAGTACCTAAAATAAGTAATCCATTAGGCTTTTCACGTTCTATTGCATTAATTACACTCTCCGCATGGTTCTTATCATTAAATATGGCACACTTAACAGAAGCTATTCTACTAGCTTCTTTTTTAGCTGATTTCCCCGCCAAAATCTTATTTTCTCTTATTAAAAGTCCATCATCAATTATACATTCCAACCCATTTTCTCTAGCAATCCACTGAGCTCTATAACTCTTTCCGGTCCCGCTTGGACCAACAAAAGCATAAACTTTCAATATCCAAACCTCCTAATTTACTTCTTCCACTTCTTATAAAATTGTTCTCTAAACTCTAAAAATCTTTCTTCCTTTATAGCCTCTCTTATATTCTTCATAAGATTAATAAGAAAATACAAATTATGAATAGTTATAAGTCTAGCGCCCAAAATTTCCCCGGCCTTCACTAAATGTCTTATATATGCACGTGTAAAGTTTTTACAGGTATAACAATCACATTCAAGATCAAGAGGTCTATAATCGTGAGCATATTCTGCATTTCTCGCAACAACTTTTCCGGTAGACGTCATTGCCGTACCATTTCTCGCAATTCTCGTAGGCAACACGCAATCACACATATCAATTCCTCTATATACCGACTCAATTAAATAATCCGGGCTTCCTACACCCATATTATATCTCGGCTTATTTTCAGGCAAAAACGGTACAGTAAAATCTAACATCTCATACATTAATTCTGCTGGTTCGCCAACACTAAGTCCACCAATAGCATATCCAGGGAAGTTCATATCAACTAATTTTTCGGCACAAGTAGCCCTTAAGTCTTTATACATATTACCCTGAACAATTCCAAACAAAGCTTGCTTTTCTGTGTTTTGATGAACATCTTTACATCTTTTTGCCCATCTAACTGTCATTTCCATAGATTTTTTTGCATAATCATAATCACACGGATAAGGAGCACACTCATCAAAAGCCATAATTATATCAGCACCAAGTGCATTTTCTATCTCCATGGCTTTTTCAGGAGAAATAAAATGACGTGAACCGTCTATATGTGAATTAAAAGTAACGCCTTCTTCAGTAATATTTCTCAAATCTGCTAGACTAAATACTTGAAAGCCACCACTATCAGTAAGAATTGCACCATCCCAATTCATAAAAGAATGTAATCCGCCAGCTTCCTTTACTAATTCATGCCCCGGTCTTAAATATAAATGATATGTATTACTTAAAATTATCTTCGCTCCAATATCTTTTAGCTCATGAGGAGTCATCGTCTTTACAGTAGCTTGTGTTCCAACAGGCATAAAAACAGGAGTTTCAATAATCCCATGAGGAGTATGTAACTTACCCAACCTTGCATTTCCATCTTTTTTTATCAATTCATATTCAAACATAAATATAACCCTTTCTAACTAAATAATAAGCATTGCATCTCCAAAACTGAAAAACCTATATTTTTGGCTTACTGCAATTTTATAAGCATTCATAATATTATCATATCCAGCTAAAGCCGATACCAACATAATCAAAGTAGACTCGGGCAAATGAAAATTAGTAATAAGCCCATCTAAAATTTTAAAATCATATCCGGGATAAATGAATATATCAGTATTCCCTGTCATTGGGACTAATTCTTCTCCTTTTTTAGCAACACTCTCTAAAACTCTACAAGACGTAGTACCTACCGCAATAATTCTTCCACCATTCTTTTTCGCATTATTTATTTTGTTACAAGCCTCTTCATTAATCTCATACCATTCTGAATGCATTTTATGTGCCAAAATATTATCTTCTTTTACAGGTCTAAACGTTCCGAGTCCAACATGTAAAGTAACTTCAGCTATACTTATTCCTTTTTGCTCAATTTCTTTCAATAATTCTTTTGTAAAATGTAATCCGGCAGTAGGAGCAGCAGACGACCCTTTGAATTTCGAATAAACAGTCTGATACCGCTCTTTATCCTTTAACTTATTATGAATATACGGTGGAAGCGGAACACCGCCAACTCTATCCAATATTTCTTGAAAAATACCTTCATAAGATAACTTTATTATTCTATTTCCATCATCTTTTACTTCCAGTACTTCAGCCCTTAGCTCCTCCATTTCTCCAAAAACAAACTTAACTCCCGGAATAGCTCGCTTACCAGGTTTAGCCAAAGCTTCCCAACAATCATTTCCTAAATCTTTCAACAAAAATAGCTCAATTTTACCTTCTGTATCTGCTTTTTTCCCAATTAAACGTGCAGGAATAACCCTAGTATTATTAATTACCAAACAATCTCCCGGATTAAGATAATCAATAACACTTCTAAAAGTTTTATGCTCTATATCTCCATTTTCCCTATTTAAAACAAGCAACCTAGACTCGTCCCTTTTTTCCAAAGGATCTTGAGCTATAAGTTCCTCCGGTAAATCATAATAATATGTACTCTTTTTTAATAACGCTTCTTTATCCATTTCTTTATCCCTTCTATAAAATATTAAAACCTACTATACGAGATAGCCTGTCCTCTCTCTCTTTTATATCTTCTATTAACCTTTCAACATCTTTAATAGCATCTTCATCAGTCCTTAAAAATTTTACACCATACTCATTTCCTACGTTAGAATCACTGACTCTCATTATTTCAGCATCAATCATAAACGAACTCGAAGGTAACATTATAGATAATCTAACAACTTCACCAATCATAAAATCTTGTTTACAAACAAACGCCAAACCGGAAATACTAATATTTGTGACAACACCAAAAACCCCATCTAATTCAGAGAAACTTTGAATAGTCATTGCATAATTAACAGAATATCTCTCGTCTTTTCTTAAATTCTGTACTTTGTTTATTTCTTCGACTCTAAGTAGCATCGTTCTAGTGGGTTCAATTCTTATTTGAGTTATAACCGCATCAATAATGTACTCATAACCATCAACAGTTTTAGTAACCTTTATTTTATCTCCCACCATAACTAAACTATTTAAATATCTTCCATCGAAAGCAATCTCTAATTCATCATCATCAGAAAAAACTTTATACGCAACATTAGCAATCCAATCGTTTGATTTTTCTAAATTAGTTTTAATAATATCGTCATTATATAAAAAGTCTGCTAGTTTAATGCTCATATGTTCAACTCCTTCACACAATTATATATTTTAACACATTTTACATCAACTTTCTACATAATATTAATTAAGTTCATACATTAATATAGAAATTAAATTAAGACTGGCAGTTTCAGCCCTTAAAATTCTATCTCCTAAACTAACAGAACTACATCCATTTTTAAGTAAAGCTTGAATTTCTAATTCATCAAACCCGCCTTCAGCACCAATTATAATGGCAATTTCCTTAATATCATTATTTGCTTTCAAAAAACTTTTTAATCCTACCGTCTCATTTTCATAAGCTACAATACACTTTTCGTAATTTAAAACATCACTTAGCATTTCATTAAACGAGCAAAAATTTTCTACGGTAACAATATCACTTCTTCCACATTGCTTAGAGGCCTCTTGACTTATTTTGTTAAATCTTTCTACTCGCTTTAATTTATCTTTCTCATCTAATTTAACAATAACATTTTTACTATTAAACGGTACTATCTTGCTAACGCCAAGTTCAACAGCTTTTTGAATAACATATTCCATCTTATCTGCTTTTAACATTGCCTGATATAAAGTTATTTTTAATTCAGGAATGCCTTTTACCTTAGCATTTTCTATCACTTTACATTCAACACTAGATTTCCCTACCGAAAGGATTTCACACATCTTATCATTAACCTGAATTACATCTCCTACATTATGTCTTAGCACAAAAATATGCTTTGCCTCTTCTCCTGTAATCTGAAAAATCTCATCATTTTCTAACTTATTTTCAATTATAAATCTTCTTGCCATAATTCCTCCTAATCTGCTACCTCAAGTAAAATCTCAGAAAAAAGTTCTCCGGCTCTCAACACTTCTTCCATAGTATTCCCGGTAGCTCCCATTTCAACTATAATCGCTCCATTTGAAACTTGTTGATTAAATCTTTCTTTTCTCAAACTTACATACCTGCAAAAACCAGGATATTTTTCATTTGCAACCTGTTGTAATTTTAGTGCAAACTTCAGATTTTCTCTCCAATTCGGATGATTTAATCCTCCTTGATTTGTTCCAACTACCAAAAGAATTTGTGCAGTATCTTCTCCATTAATATTTACAACCGGTCTGTATATCTGATCTCCTGTTCCTAAAGCATCTCTATGTATATCTAAAACTACTTTAGCATTTGAATATTTCTTTAATAAATTCAAAATCGCTTTTCCTGCTTTACTATATGAAAGATTATACGACGGATAATCGTAATATTCCGTATCATGATATACGCCAACATTATTTTTTTCCAGACATTCCTTTATTTTTTCTCCCACTCTAACAACATTAGCATTTTTATCAAGCGTCCTAAATTCTCCACTCGCTTCATAATCAAAATCTTTGTCTTTACTATATGTCTCTGTTGTATGCGTATGATATATTATAACCTCTGTATTCTTCTTTTTCAAACCAAATTTCAAATCTTCATTTTTTAACTTATCTACATCAATTTTATATTTAGTTTCATTCCTAAGTTCATTTTTCCAATCAAGAGTCACACTTTTTACTTGGGGAGTATCTATTTCTTCCTCTTTAATTTCAACTACCTCATTCTTCTCAATATCTTCTACAACTTCAACTTTATCCTCAGGCAATTCAATAAAAATATTCTCGCTCATAAGTTTATACCTTATTATATTTAAATGAGTAAACGTAATTATTCCGGTACTGCTTTCGTCCACAATTTTCATAACAGGAATCGTATGCATAACAAAAAAGTTCCTCATTTTTTCACTTTGCACAAGCACATTACCAAGCAAAGAAATAAATATTATAAATAAAAAAATATACATAAATGATTTTTTCATATTCTACCTCAGACGTTTTATTTGTCTACAAATATATATGAAAAATATTATCATTTATGTATTTATAATCATAAGCTTACCTGTATAATTGATTCGTATATAGCCTCTGCCATAGTTTGCTTAAAGCTATCCTTTCTTAATTGACGCCTATCAGTTAAATTGCTCATACAAGCAACTTCAACCAAAACTCCTGGCATATCAATATTTTTTAATACTACTAAATCTTCTCTTGATCGAGCACCAATTCCTTTAAGTCCACTGGCTTTTTGAACTATGCTCTGGAAAACATCAGCAATTTCTTTGTTCTTAGATAACTTAGAAGAATTATACAACAACATAGTTCCAGAAAAACCGGAAGGCATTGAATTATTATGAATACATACAAACAAGTCAGCCTTTTTTTCGTTAGCAAATTTGGCCCTGTCCAATAATTCTACGAAAACATCATTTTCTCTAGTCATATATACATCAAATCTCTCATCAGCTTGAAGTAATGCTTGTACACGTTTTGAAATATCTAAATTTAACGTTTTTTCATTTAATCCTCCGAAAATCGCTCCGGGATCTTTTCCGCCATGACCGGGATCCAATACAATTATTTTCTTTTCTATTGGAACAACATCCATTTCAAACAATATGTATAAAGACTTTTTATCATATGATAAAGTAGTCGTATAATCTTTCATTTCCTTCATATCTAAAACGACTCTGCTTATATATTCAGGCTTCGTAGTATTTTGAGCCGCTCTTACGGAAGTTATTAACTCATTATTTACAGCTATATTCTTTTTTTCTTTAACTATTGTATTTTTAAAATCAAAATATATTCTCTTATTATAACTAAGACTTCCGGCGGTATAACTCATCGGTTCGGAAGTTGTAACAGTTATTCCGACAGAACTATTATCAACTACAACTTGCACATCTTGTATATAATTAGCTGCTTCTGCAGAGGACATCGTTATTAAAAAGAACATAAATATAAAGAGGAAACTCCTTTTCATTTGTATCAACTCCCAGCGTAATAATACTATTTATTACAAAAAAAGTCCATACAATAATAAAAATTGTAACATTTTTTTAACATTTATATTTTTGTTAGCAAATCAAAGAAAAAAAGAGAAAAAATCAAAAAAATGAATATATTTCAAAAAGGCTATGTTAAACGACAAACTATACTTGCTCACATATTTATCAATTAATTTTTTACTTTATCTTTGAAGATAAAACAGATATAATTAACTTAGGTGTAGGTTTTCTATTATCTTTAATTCCTAAAAGTTCACAAATCCCTTTTTCATCTGAATATCGCCACATAGAATTAACTGCTTTTTGTATATTCCATTTTATATTAAGAACTGATACTTCATAATTATCCGCCACTTTTTTATATAATCCATTTTCTAAATTATCCACATCCAATCCTTCAGACAAAATCATATAAATAGCTTGAGCTAAATATTTATATCCCAAACTTGTTCTACTGATATTCAACAAATTTAGCATATCTTCAATCTCTCTTTTTTTATTTTCAACATTAAGCTCATTAACTATCTCGTTTAAAATTATCAATATTTGCTCATATGATGTATTTTTCTCAATTAGCATATATTCTTCATTTAATTTATTTAACTCCATAATTCCTGAGACATCTCCTGACAAGAAAATAAATTTAGGTTGGTAATTATTTATTAGTTTAATTTTTTTCATAACCTCTATCCCAGAAAAGTATGGCATCTTTATATCTAACAATATTATTTCCGGTCTAATTTCATTAATGGTGTTTATAGCTTTATTTCCATCAGTAACTATATCAGCAATTCGTATATCATTATTATATTTCATCACATAATTTACCAACGCAATACAAAATTCTTTATTATCGTCTGCAATAACTACATTTACCATTTTATCAGCTCCCCGAAATTAAGTTATAATCCAAAGCGATTTTACATGTACAATATATACAAAAAGGAGACTGCTTTCAACAATCTCCTCATATTTTTAATAATTTCCATTCTGAAAAATTTCTAACCATACTTTTGCAATTTCCTTTTTATAATTTACATCTACTTCAGAAATTTTTTCACCAACTTTTATTTTACCGTCAATCATAAGTTTTGCTGCTACAAGCATCTCACTTCTAACTAAATGAATAAAATTATACATAACTGCTTTATGGACAAAATTTACAGCATTTCCCTTACGGACAAGGTAAAAATAATTACATTCATTTTCATATTTATAAATATGAGAACTAATTTGAGTAACTTTATATTCTGATTCTAGATACTTCGAATTTATCTCATCATCAGATGATGTAACAGAAAAAATATAAGCACCTTTTTTAACATTTCTAAAATCAAGTATATTTAATGAATGATTTCCGGTTGACAAGAATAAAACATCAGAATTTTCTACTACATACTTTTTCTTTTTTATGTTACACATTCTATTACAAGCTTCTATCTGTTTTATGGGATTTGAATCATAAACCAAAGGTTTAATGCCTTTTTGCAATAAGTGTCTACCTATTGAGGCTCCTATTTTGCCAAAGCCAATTATTCCACACTCATTATACTCAATTAATGTTCCAACCTCTCTTAATAATGTTTCAGCAGAAAATACTATAGATTCTCCAACCAAATAATCTTCGTTCTCTTTTAAGCTACTTCTAGCAACAGATATTATTTCTACACTAGTATCAATATTTTCATACTTTTGATAACCATTTTCAGTATCTTCGATAATACATTTTATATTTTGACACAAATCATTTCTTTGAGCAACATATTCAGCAAAATACCCCCCAATATCAAAAATAATAATCTTTTTATCAGAACTTTTTATAATAGTTTCAATTACTTTAGAAGTAATAATTTCTTCTCTCTTAATCTTTGTTATTGGTAGTTTTCCACTTAGTTTGTTAAAAATATCTTCGTCTATAGAGTTAGGTTTAGGAATCAATAGCTGAATTGGACATACATAATTTAAACTTTCCAAATATTCAACGCAATCAGGTATTATATGGCTTACAACTATACTGTTATATTCCCTTAAGTCTATGTCAAATTTTTCAATTATTTTATTATAATACCGAATAATTTTTTGATCCGTATTCAATATGTCAAAAATTTTATTTATAACTCTTTCAAATCTACTATTTGCTTTTAACTGGTTTATATCTACCCATTTATACCCATTTGATTCAGCTTCATCAATAACAATTTCACTTGAATTTTCAACAATAAACAAATACCTAAAATCATGATGATAGTGTGGTGGCATATCTTTTTTTAAATTCTCAGGTATATAATGAGTATTTATATCAAACGGCACATTTTTATCACTAAAAACACTGACAAGTTCTAAACCTTTTAATTTAGTTTCTTCATAAATTTCTCTTTCGGCAGCTTCTAATAAACTATCGTCTTCTTTTTCGATATGACCTCCAGGTTGCAACAACTTATTTAACTTTTTATGTCCTAACAACAATATCTTTTTATCATTTAGTGAATAGACAAACCCACTGGCAGTTATATGACCTATTGTATTCTTTCCATTATAAATATCTTCATTATTTTGAATAAAATCTTCCAGTTGCTTTAGACCTTCTCTTTCGTTATTATAATACTCTAAATACTTTTTTAAAATTTGCTCTAAATCATTTGTCACTTTTACCGCCCCCTATACGAGTAAATATTTTATTTATATTGTAGAATATCATTTTTTGTCAACATTGTATATAAAAGCGGAAAAAAGTGTACCTACTAATTGTATAATTTATTTTTGTTAGCAAATCAAAGAAAAAAAGAGAAAAAATCAAAAAAATGAATATATTTCAAAAAAATTGTCAAAAATAATGATTGCATAATCCAAATAAAAAAATGAAAATAAATTGTATTTAACTATTCGATGAAAGGAGTGTTCGAAATGGCTACAAAGAAAGCTACTTCAACTGCCTCAAGTACAAAAAGCATTAAATCTAGTGCTGCAATAGCAAAAAATCCTTATAAAAATAACGGATTAACTGTTAGCCCATTAAATTTTAATGCAGGTGATAAAATAAAAGTTACCTATAATGGTTTACTTTCACAATCCGGAGCTGACGAAGTTTATGCTCACATTGGTTGGGGCGATACTTGGGAAAATGTTAATGACGTAAAAATGTCAAAAACAAAATCTGGCTTTACAACAACAATCACAGCTTATAATTCAGCATTAAATCTTTGCTTCAAAGATACATCTAACAATTGGGATAATAATAACGGTTGTAATTATACATTATACTCTAACGACTAGAAATAAGTTAGCAAAAGAGGCTGTCCTAAAATAGTGACGCCTTAACAAAAAATCCAGCTCGAAAGAG
>CAYZJZ010000037.1:0-9927 GCA_964478905.1 uncultured Eubacteriales bacterium | reverse complement strand
ACTATTTGCAAGAATCTTTTAATGCTTTACCAGCCTTGAAAACAGGAGCCTTTGAAGCAGGAATCTTTATAGATTCTTTTGTTCTAGGGTTAATACCTGTTCTAGCAGATCTGCTACGTACTTCGAATGTACCAAATCCAACTAATTGGATTTTTTCTCCTTTTTTAAGTGATGTTTGAACTGATTCGATAAATGCGTTTAATGCGCTTTCAGAATCTTTCTTTGTTAGATTGCTCTTTGCTGCGATCATAGAAACTAAATCTGATTTGTTCATTTTTACATTCCTCCTATAAAATTTTATTACAACAAGCCTCACCTTAACAATAGGCTAACAGCTTATTATTTACATTGGTACGTATTACCAACATATTTCAAAGTAATAATTCGTCTTAAACGGCAAAACTCCTTCTTTTTTCCTAAAAAAATGTTATTTTTCAATGTTTTTTGCATCTTGCCAATATTTTGAGAAAGTTTCACGGCTTATTTCTTCTATCTTTTCACCGTTTTTCTCACAATTTTCTTCTATATATTTTAGCCTTCCCAAAACTTTTTTAAACGCCTTAGACAAAGCAACTTCAGAATCAATTTCCATAGTTTTTCCTAAAGAAACCACCGTCATAAGAACATCGCCTAGTTCGTCCTCCATAGCGTTAGCATCTTTTTCTTGGTAAGCTTCTTTCAACTCGCTAAGTTCTTCATTAGTCTTTTTGAAATAATCATCAAAAGAATTGTTCCATATATCAGGTTGAATTTTACTTAACTTCGAAACCATTTTATATCCTTTTATAAGTGAAGGAAAATCCTCAGGTATATGGTCTATTTCTTCAATTTTGTTTTTAAACTTTTTCTCTTTATCCTTTTGATTTTTAAATATATCATACGCTCTATCCGAGCCGTTTTGAGTCGAAATTTTATATTCTTCTTCATCTTTTCTAAAAACATGAGGATGCCTGAATATCATCTTCTTAGCAATGCCATCTATAACATCATCAATAGTAAATTCTCCATTATCTTCTGCTATCTGAGAATGAAGCATAACTTGTAGTAAAACATCGCCTAGCTCTTCACACATTCCATCTTTAGAATTATTATCCGCTTCATGTATAAATTCATACGACTCTTCAATTAAATTTTTCCGTAAACTTTCGTGAGTTTGTACCCTATCCCAAGGGCAACCATTCTCCGAACGTAGTACCGAAATCACTTCTCTAAAATCATCAAAAGTATATCTATCCTTATTTGTATCCATATTTATAACCTCAACTATATAAGCATTTTTTCCATAATTTCAGGATCAAAACAATAAGTTAAAACATCTTCACGACTAATTCTTCCCTTTTTGTAAAGACCTAAAAGTGTTCCATCCATAGTCTGCATACCATATCTATTACCGGTCTGAATTAAGTTATCAATTTGATGTGTTTTTCCTTCTCTGATTAAATTTGAAATACCATGTGTAACCATCATTACTTCAAACGCAGGCACCATTTTCTCACCAACAGGTATTAATTGTTGAGTAATAACAGACTGTAACACTGAAGCAAGTTGAACTCTAACTTGTTGTTGTTGGTAATCCTTAAATGAATCAACAATTCTATCAATAGTCTTAGCTGCTCCCATTGTATGTAATGTACCAAAAACCATATGCCCTGTTTCAGCAGCAGTAAGAGCTGTAGCTATGGTTTCTTCATCTCTCATTTCTCCAATCATAATAACATCCGGATCTTCCCTTAGAGCTGATCTAAGTGCATTAGCAAAAGACTCTGAATCAATCCCGATTTCCCTTTGATTTACAATTCCGACTTGATGTTTATGTAAATATTCGATAGGATCCTCTAACGTTATAATATGACAATTACGTTCAGCATTAATCTTATTAATAAGAGCAGCTAAAGTAGTAGACTTACCGGCACCCGTAGGTCCGGTTACTAAAACTAATCCTCTAGATTTACTTGAAAGTTTCACGACTGAATCAGGCAGTTCCAAGTACCCTATATCCGGTATTTCCACAGGAATAGTTCTAATAGCAATAGCCACAGAACCACGTTGCTTAAAAATATTTACCCTAAACCTTCCCATTTTAGATATCGCAAAAGAAAAATCAACTTCACCTTTTTTCTCAAATTTTTCACTATAATCATTAATGGCAAAAATCTCCTTAGCCAACGTCAAAGTATCCTCCGGCATAAGCTTGTCATCACCTATTCTAAGGAGTTCCCCACTACATCTTATTACCGGCGGAGTTCCAGGCGTAAGATGTATATCCGATGCACCGTTTTTAATCGCCGTAGATATAATTTGCTCTAATTTCATAAAACACCATCCCTTTATAATTATTCTTCTATATATGCTATTCTTATTAATTCATCAACAGTAGTCGTACCATTTGCAACAAGCTTACTACAACTTCTCCAAATAGTAGACATACCTTCACGCATTGCAACAAACTTTATCTCATCAGCAGTAGCTTTTTGAGTAATAAGTTGCCTTATGTTAGCTGTTATAGGTAAAACTTCATATACACCAACTCGTCCCGAATATCCGGTATTATTACAAGCATTACAACCAATCGGCTTATAAAAATGCACATCCGACTTATCAAATAAATCCAAACATTCATATTCCTTATCCGACGGCTCATACTCTTGTTTACACTTAGGACAAAGCCTTTTTACAAGTCTTTGTGCAACAATTCCTTTTAATGTAGTAGAAATCAAGAAAGGCTCTATTCCCATATCAATAAGTCTTCCAACAGCTGATGCTGAGTCATTAGTATGTAAAGTACTTAAAACCAAGTGACCGGTTAAAGCAGCTTGAATGGAAATTTCAGCAGTTTCAGTATCACGGATTTCTCCGACCATTATAATATCAGGGTCTTGACGTAAGAAACTACGAAGTACGTTAGCAAAGTCAACGCCCGCTTTATGATTAACTTGAACCTGATTAACTCCGGGAATAGTAGCTTCGACCGGGTCTTCAACAGTAAGAAGGTTAACATCTTCTTTATTAAACTCTCTTAGTGTCGCATAAAGCGTAGTAGATTTACCACTACCTGTAGGACCGGTAACAAGTATAATCCCGTTAGGATTTTTCAAAATTTCATCATATGCATTTTTATCTTCCTTAAAGAAACCTAAATTATCAATAGACTTTACAAAACCAGTTTTATCGGTTATTCTCATAACCGTCTTTTCACCAAAAGCAGTAGGCATACTCGAAATACGAAGATCGTACTCCGCACCATCTAGCTTAAAATTAGCTCTCCCGTCTTGCGGACGTCTCCTTTCAGCAATATTCATACCTCCAAGAATTTTTACCCTTGTATTTAATGCCGGTATAATCCTTAAATCCAAAGACGAAATTTCCTTTAACGAACCATCCACTCTAAACCTCACTCTCGCTCTTTTTTCATACGGTTCAATATGGATATCAGACGCCCTCGAACGTATAGCCTGTTCAAGTAAAGAATTAAGCATTTTAGCTATCGGTGAATTATCCGCTGTATTATCCTCTTGTTCTTCTTCCTCTATATCTTCAATATTATTCTCCTTTTTAAATTCTTCCGCAGCATTACTAACTACTTGTTTCCCAAAATATTTATTAATAACAGCAACAATTTGACGTTCAGATGCTAAAAATACAACTACCTTCATATTAGTATAAAGCATAATATCGTCAATAGCTGTAATGTTAGTAGGTTCACACATAGCAACCTTCAACTTATTATTTTCAATGTCAATTGGCACAGCCTTATGCTTTTGTGCTAAAGTTTGGCTAATTTTCGTAACTACATTCGCATTAATCTCATAATTCTCAAGATCTACGTACTTACATCCAAGTTTATCCGCTAAAGCTTTGTATAAAACGGTCTCTTTTATAAAGCCTTTATCAACCAAAATTTGACCTATCCTTTGTCCGGTAAGTCTCTGAGTCTCTAGAGCTTCAGCAAGCTGTTCTTCATTAATAAGCTTTTCTTCAATTAAAATTTCACCTATTTTTTTTCGTATTCCGGCCATTTATATCCCCCAAAAAATCACAAATTTAAAAGCCAACAAATCTCACACTATTTATCGGCTTTTAATAAAATTAATTAATATTTAATTGAAAAATTATGCTTTCTTATATCAGTACTACTAACCACTTTTCCATTATTCAAAATCATATTTACATTTACAACCTCGAACCCATACTTACTTCCAAGCTCCTCCATCATAGTCGTATTCCCACGTCTATCATTCCCAAAAGTAGAATTATTCCCCATAACTATAAGTTTAGCCGACAATTTATCTACCAACACATCCTTTACAAAATTCTCCGGTTCTACCTTAGCAAAATCCTCATCAAACTTTTCATACACCAAATAATCCACACCAATTCTCTCAAATTCCTTAGTTTTTTCCTCATTAGTCATAATCGGAATAAAATTTTCTTGGTTTAAAACCAACTTAGGGTTTTTCTCAAAAGTATAAACAACACTCTTTAAATTCTTCAACTTAGAATTATGGATAAGTTCTTCAATTACCTTTCTATGTCCAATATGCAAACCGTCAAATTTTCCAATCGCAACAGCAGTATTCTCTTTTATATAAAAATCCGGTCCATACAAAACTTTCATAGAAATCGCCTTCCTTAAAATAAATCCGTCAACATACCATCATTCTCAAAGCCATCACTTGAATACCTAGACTCAAAAGTAATAAATTTCTCCTTGCATCGTTTCATAAGAGATTTAATCATAACAGCAACACTTTTTTTCTCATTTTCCATTTCAACATCCTCAGTATATATCTCTCCTATTTTCCAAGTACTAGTTAAAACATACGGATTACTAAGTTCTTTAGCACATCTAGGAGTCCAATGGCTACTAGAAAGTCCGATTAATAAAATAACCTTATGAGAAAGAGAATTAGACAAATACGTCATCGGAGTACAAAGTACAACCGATTCATTTTCTCCCCTATCTTCCATATCAAAAATACTCTCATTCGACTTAACACCATTTTTAATCATCTTCAAAAAACCACTATTTACATCAATAGAATTAAACCGTCCAACAGCATTAATAAAATTATTCGCACTATCTATAAGCCTCTTAATATCTATAATATCTTCCTCTTCCGCACCATATACCAAAAGAATTTCAATAAAAACACGTCTAAAAAACTCATCTATATTCATAGGCTCGTTATCTCTATAATTATTAATCCATTCCCTTATAAAATTATACCTCTTAACATTCGCATAACCAATTCTCGAAATAACACTTTCATCAACTTCCGGAAACTTTGCAAAAGGATTTTGATTACATATAACATCAGCCAATAAAGAACTTCTTATCGGATCAATATCCAAAATCATATTAACAAGAGCTCTTACATCATCCTTAGTCGGCACAATTTCCTCACTCAGATGGCACAAATAAGCCAACGTAATTAAGGCATAAACAAACTTATTATCTATAAACCTACTCTTTCTAGCAATATTCGTAACATTTATATTATCCTTCTCAAGCTTAGACGAAATAACATATTCCGTAACAACATCAGCGAACGTAGAAACAATCGCAATTTCACTTTGACTATATCCTAAATCAACAAGCTCCTTAACTTTTTCAGCAACATCTTCTAACATATCCGAACGCAAAACAGTCTCAGGAGTCCTAATAATCGTAACGCCATCAGGCTTTAGCTTATTAACATTCTTACCCAAAATTCCGTTATAAAGCATATCTGAAAACTCAGTCATATATTTACCACAAGTAAACGGTTCATTTGTAACCTCTTTAATTCTGCACTTAGGTAAAAGCACATTTTCAACATATTCCTTATTCCCGCCAAAAATACTACCATATCCACCATCAGGATTATACGACATCATACAGCCATCAACCGTATCAAGAATTTTGCAAATAAAATCAATTTGCATAGGAACAGCTTCCTCTAAATTATCCACTATCAAATACTTAATCCTGGACTTTAGAGAAGTTAAATAATCCTCATCTTTTAACAAAATATTATTATAGAAATCAACAGCCATAGCAAAGTCCATAACCCCACACTCTAAGCATCTTTTTCTATAATCTTCAATAATTTTATCCGCTTCATCAAAAATCGCCTTTTTATCCTCATTTTTAACTTCCAAAGCGTTATATAGCCTATATCCTATATCTTTATAAGATAATGATGCAGCAGCAGCCTTAACAAAATTAGACGAAATATCAATCGCAATACTACTATCCTTGTCAATTAAATTAAGAAAAGAATCTTGACTATTCCTCCTTTTCTCAACCAACATAGAAAGCAAATATTGAGAAGTCTCAAAAGTTAAAAAAACAGGCTTTACAGAATTAAACTTTATATCCGAAACATTTTTTAAAATTATAGGATAATAAGTCGTAATCTCCTCTTGGACAAACCCAAAAAAGGACGTACGAAAAATACGCCCTGAAATATTTAGCTCACTTTTCTTTCTCCACTCTAGAGACTGATTTCTATTCATAAGCAAAATTAAAATCTGCTCACTTCTTATCTTTTCTTCATTTATAAGCCTCTCATATTCATCAATTAACATCGTAGTTTTTCCGGTGCCTGTACCACCGCTTAATATAACCTTTTCCACGCTACCCCGCCTTTTATGCATTTTTCTCTCTAATAAACTTCTTAAAAATTCCGCCAACAACCGGTAATCTTACTAACTCATCATTAGAAAACGCCCTTAATACCAATATACAAATTCCATATACTCCGGCTCCAATGCAAATAGAAGCAAGAGTTGAAACAGCATTAGAATTAATAATCCCATTTATAAAGCTATAAGAATAAGTAACAACAATTCCCATTACAAGAGACGATATCGCCGGCTTCACAAAGCATTTCATATAATCCAAATTAAGTTTTATCTTTTTATTTAAAACTATAAAACTAATCATAAACGTAACAAAATAGCAAGCAATAGTACTATAAGCCGCTCCCATAACATTAATTTCAGGAATAGCAACCAATATATAATTTAATAAATATTTAAGCGTCGCACCAGTAAACAGTGCTATCGCTGGGACAGCAACCTTTCCCATACCCTGTAAAGCTCCGGATAACGTCTGGGCTAAAGCAATAAATACAACCGCATATGCACTCACTTTAATGTAAAAGCCTCCAAGTGGAGCAGTTGGGAAAAGCATCTTAATAATAGGATCAGCCAAAACCGAAATGCCAACCGCCGCCGGCAAAGTAATTAATACCGTAGAAAATATAGAAAAAGAAATTTTTTTCGCAGCATCATCATAATTTTTTAGAGCAAACGCCTTAGAAACATTAGGCACTAAACTAGTAGCATAAACAACATTTAACGCTAAAGGAAGATTTAATAAAGTATCGCTTTTTCCCGTAATCATTCCATATAGTATCTTCGCTTCTTCTTGAGTTTTGCCTGCAACTAGCAATCTCGGCATAACAGTAAACAAATTAACAAGACCTGCAACAGAAGTAATAACAGCACCAAGCATAATAGGAATAGCTAATCCGACAAGCCTTATAGAAATATCTTTTCTACTCTCATTAGACATAAGCGTAGCATTTTTAACATTTTCAAGTAATGACTTTTGACGTCTTTTATAGTAAATATACAAATATGTTACACTGACCATAGTACCAATAGTAGAACCAAAAGTTGCTGCCGCCGCCATAAGTTGAGCCTTTATATCATCAGTTAAAGTTAATCCGAAGAATCCGGCAAAATCAACAATATGAATTCCCGCAAACCAAGTAAGCCAAATAGTAAAGAAACATTTAGCAAGTTGATCTAAAATTTGGGAATTAGCTTGAGGCTTCATATCACAAAAGCCTTGGAAATATCCTCGAATTATGGATGCAATTGCTACAAAAAATATAGAAAGAGATAACGACTTTAGCGAATAAGCAACTCCGGGATTTTCAACCCATCCCGCCATTACATCAGCACCAAAATACATAAGAGCTGTACCAAGCACGCCAATAGTAGAAAATAAAATAAGCGCAGTTTTAAAAATCTTATGAGCACCTTTATAATCATTTACAGCTACTTTCTCAGCCACTAATTTAGCCACAGCAGACGGTATACCAACAGTAGACACTGCTAAAATAGCAGTATAAAATTGGAAAGCAGCGCCATAATAACTGTTACCTATATCTCCAAACCCGTCCATTCCAGTTATAACAACTCTATATATAAAACCCAACAATTTAATAACTACTTGGGAAATAAACAAAATAATAATTCCCTTAGAAAAACTTTGACTCTTAACCTGTTTCAAAATTCCAATCTCCTAACATAAAATATTTTTCATAATTTCTTCTAACCGCTCAATTTGATTACTTAAAAATAAATACCCAATTAAAGCCTCAAACGCAGTAGCCTTTTTATAATCTGCGATGTCGGCATTTTTAGGTATTGTATTCGGACTCGAATTTCTTCCGCGTCTTACTATATTTAATTCAGTTTCATTTAGCCCATCAATTATATCATCTAATATCTTCGCTTGAGACTTAGCACTAACATACTTCGTCGAAGCGCATTTATGTAACATATTAGTTTTAATAGCACCATCGCCAACAATATAAGTCCTTACATAAACCTCATAAACAGCATCGCCAATATACGCCAAAACCAAAGGATTTAAAAGCTCAGGTCTTTCTACTCCTAAAAAATCTTCAAACATTATTTACTACTTCCCTTCAATTCTTCCCTATTTTTATGGAGCAAAAGATAAGTTTCTTTTATATTTTCTTCCATTTTAGCCAAAACCTCATCCGCATATTCAAGCGAGCCTTGTTTAATCTCACGCGCAGTTCTTTGAGCATTTATTATAGTTTCATTAGCTTGGTCATATGCTTGTCTTGTAATTTCATTTTCGTCTATCATAGAAACTATCCTTGTTTCAGCTTCTTTAATAACAGAAGACGCCTCCTTTTGAGCTTCAAGTAAAATCCTTTGACGTTCTTCCTTAACCCACTTAGCCTGTTTAATTTCTTCCGGCAACTTTAACCTTATATCATTAATCGCAGCAATAAGTTCCTCTCTATTAACCATAGTAGTTCCAAAAATGGTCCAACTTTTTTCAAGTAAATCCTCCATTTTCTCTAGTGAATTAAGAACTTCCATCTAAATAACCCTCTTTCTTAAAAAATGAAATAACAACTCTTCCGTATTTTCTATTATCGTACTTTTCAAAAGCGCCTATTTTATCCGGGACATTATCCGTTTGGTCAGTCTCCAAAATAATTACAGTATCATCTCCGGTAATATTATCAAGTAACTTTATCGCATCAATTCCAAAATCTTTTCCATAAGGCGGATCTAAAAATACAAAATCATATTTCTTATTAGCTCTTTTTACCGCCTCTCTAAAGTCTAACTGATAAATATTAGCAAATTCATTCGCTCTACACTTCTCAACATTCTTTTTAATTATATTTACCGCATCTTTAGACATATCTATAAAATCGCAAGACACAGCACCACGACTTATAGCCTCTAACCCCAAAGCACCACTACCGGCAAATAAATCTAGAACACATTTATCAAAAAACGAATTACCTAAAATATTAAAAACAGATTCTTTTACTCTATCTAAAGTAGGACGCGTATTATTTCCCTCTAAGGAATATAACGTACACCCCTTAAACTTTCCGGCAATAATCCTCATATTCTCCCCCACTCCAATTTAAATATTGGAATAAACATTAAAATTTCACATATGTATTCTATAATATTTACAGAAAAAGTTCAATAAAAACATAAAAACTTTTATGTTAAAGTCAAACACCCTGTTTAGCAAAGCAAAATTCCACAAATAAAACTTTACACAAAATGAGGGTTATGTGCTAAGTGAATTAAAGGTAGATGGAAATGCAGTAACTACGGCACTTTCGTACACTGTTACAAATGTACAAA
>CAYZJZ010000036.1:8364-10205 GCA_964478905.1 uncultured Eubacteriales bacterium | reverse complement strand
TCTTTCGAGCTGGATTTTTTGTTAAGGCGTCACTATTTTAGGACAGCCTCTTTTATTCTACATTACAACAATCATCATCAACTAAGCACAAAATAAGTTGTAACAAGCTAACCAAAGTAAATATAAAGAAAAATCCAAGAATTCCAAACAAAACAACTAAAGTCGTTTCAAGAGTAACAGTAAACACAGCAAGAATTATAACCGCCAACAATACTGTTCCAATCGATCCTATCGCTAAGCACTTCCCGTTATCGCAAACACATTCATCAACATCATCTTCCGAAAATAATGCAATTAATATCAATAAAACAATAGCAAGTAATCCAATACCGAAAGCAGCCCAAGTTATCGGCAAGAAATTAATAACAACACCGTTATTTACAAAAACTGCAGTAATAATTCCAAAAATCACACCTATAATCGCAGGAAGTACGCATCTTCCACATCTACACTCACACATAACCATTTCCCTCCCCATAAGCTTAACACTTACAATATATAGTATACAAAAGCAAAGGAAAATGTTACTTTACTATAAAAGTCGTAAAAAAACTTGGCACTTACCTTTTCATCATAAGCCTACGAAATCGGCATACCGCCTCAAATATTTATATTCCCCAATAAACCCATGAAATATTAGTCTCATAATCCGGTTCAAATAACGACAAAGCCGTATCTTCATATTTATCCCCTTCGTAAACCTCAAGTATTTCCGCAACGACCTTTATCGGCTCAACTATATTATTAATCTTATAATCAACATCAATATATTGAATAGCACGTGTGTCTTCTAAATCAACTATATATTCTTTTGTATCATTTATTGCTAACTTTATCTTCTTTACTCTTGAATTAGCCTCCCAAAGGCTTTCATTTTTAGCGAAACCATTTACTATATAAAAACCTTCAAGGTGATAATAATAATCCTTTATTTTATCAATATCGCCATTACTTTCAGCATATGCACATAGCAAACCATCGTATTTACTATCTTTACCACCAATAATATTAATTTCTAATTTTTCGCCGATTCCGTACCCTTCTATACCTTCTACCCAACTGGATATGTCCCTATAAGATAAATTATCAACGCAATAAGTTTTTTCTCCTTCTACAAGTTCAGAAGTCCCATAATATGTGCCTGTGAAATTATAACCCCAATACTTACTGTGAAGTCTCAAATCTCCTTTTAAATACTCAGTAGGTCTAAAAGCAATACTTTTTATTCTATTAGATGTTTTATCTTCATTTACCGTCGAATCTTGGCTAATTATTTCATTTGGATTACAAATTTCTCCTTTAGTATTTATTATATAGCACTCTCCGTCTTTACTAACTAGCGCCATCGCTCTTGCAGAACTCCATACATCATCATATTGGCACTCTACTACTTCTTTTCCTGTTTTATCTATAAATCCCCATTTTCCATCTTTTTCAACCCTCGTCGCCAGTCCTCCTACAGCAAAATCCCACGCCGCATCATATTGGCACTCTACTACTTCTTTTCCCGTTTTATCTATAAATCCATATTTCTCATCTTTTCTAACTATCGCCATTCCTTCCGAAAAGTTGCTTGCAAAATCATACTTGCACTCTACTACTTCTTTTCCCGTTTTATCTATATAGCCACATTTCCAATCATAGTCATATTTCCCATCTTTTTTAACTACTGCCATTCCTTCCGAAAAGCTATATACATCATCATACTTGCACTCTACTACTTCTTTTCCCGTTTTATCTATATAGCCACATTTCCCATCTTTTTTAACTACTGCCATTCCTTCCAAAAAGCTATATACATCATCATACTTGCACTCTACTACTTCTTTTCCTGTTTTATC
>CAYZJZ010000036.1:5851-8264 GCA_964478905.1 uncultured Eubacteriales bacterium | reverse complement strand
GCCATTCCTTCCGAAAAGCTATATACATCATCATACTTGCACTCTACTACTTCTTTTCCTGTTTTATCTATATAGCCATATTTTTCATCTTTTCTAACCCTCGCCATTCCTTCCGAAAAGCTATATACATCATCATACTTGCACTCTACTACTTCTTTTCCTGTTTTATCTACAAATCCATATTTTTCATCTTCTTGCGTAATAAATAAATCCGATGTATTTTTAAAACTATATCCACTTGATTCATAAAAATCATCAATAAAAATCCAGTCATATTTACAAGGGATTATCTCATTTCCTTTATCGTTCACAACACCACATTTATTATCTTTCATAACTCGGGCAAAGCCATCGTAAAAATCATAAACATAATCATAATTTTGAGCCAAATCAATTACATTTTCGCTATCTACTACTAAATTATTATCTTTACAACCTGTAAAAAATGTCGTAACCAAAAACAACATAAAAAATGTAAATATTTTCTTCATAAGTATCCCCCTTTTACTCCAAACTTACTCTCATTTTACCACATTGTGCCATATTTTTCAAGCAACTATACTGCTTTATGAATTTTACGAGTTTTTTATAGCGTTTCTTACAAAGAATAAACTATCTTAGGGAAATAATATCCAAGATTATATTTACTTATCGATATCTCATTCTCACTCGGTAACTTCGTAATAATTTCAATAACCTCGTCATTATCCAAATCCGCCAACTCAATTACACTATTTAGCGAATACTTTTTCCCTTTAACATTAACCAAATTAGCAATAACCTCGTCTTCACTATCAAAGGCAATAATTCTTGTACCCTTTACATCATCAGAAAAACAAATTAATTTCTCAAAATTTTCATCATTATCCAAATCAACACTTATAGCCTCATATTCACTATAAGCTTCCAATAACGAATGTCTTTCAAAAAAGCTCGTACCAAGTTCAGTAATATTTTCAGTTTTTACAGCCTCAACAGTCCTATTATCCGAGAAACTCAACTTACTGTCTAAACTTATCTTCTTATATTCATTACTTACCTCACCTTTTAATTCATATGTTCCAACATCAGTTCCGATTTTATATCCGTCATAATAAACCTCAGACTCAACATATTTTCCGCTGTCATTTTCAAAAGCGACAGAAAACTTTTTACCGTCTACTTTATAAGAAGTCTCATTCAAAAGTATAATTTCGCCTTTAGATGTTAATGTATAAATCTTATAATAAGAACTTTCACCGTCTCTGGAAGTTATATAAGAAAAATCCAGCATCCCGTCATTATTATAATCCTTAAAATATATTCCATAATCATTACAGTAAGAAATATCAATGCTTTCAGCCACTACTTTTTGACTTACAAGCACATTTCTATACAAAAAGTCAATCATTATGTCGCCTACATCATTATTTTTCTCTAAAAACTCTACTACAAAAGTATAATCTCCAATATTTTGAGAAAAAAGAATATCTCCTGAAAACCTGTAAACATTAGATACGTTATCTATAACGCCGTTATTTCCGCTATTAATATTATCTCCAACCAAAATAGAAAAAATAATTCCAAAAATCATTAAACTGACAAAAAGCGTCACAACTGCTAAAATTAAAACTTTTTTCCACTTTTTCACAGGAGGTTTTTTTTCGGTTTCAAACTTAGGAACTTCGTTAACCTTCTTTTCTTCTTCCATAGCTACTCCTCCTTTAAAATCATAGTCGTTTCAACCGTCATATGACGTTTTCCACCATATACACCCTCAATTAAAACATGTGTAGGTTTAGTATTTATATCAGGTTGAACAAACTTAACAACTTTAGGCTCTATTTTATGTTCTCTCATCGAACATAAAATATCACAAAGTCTATCCGGTCTATGTATCATAAAAAGCTTGCCAAGAGGTTTTAATAACATAGCAGCCGTATAAATAATATCGTCTAGACTACAAAGTATCTCATGCCTTGCAATCGCCTTGGTATCCGCCTCATTTACAACACCACAGCCGGCATTCCTATACGGTGGATTACAAGTAATTACATCAAACTTGGACTTTCCCAAGATTTCCGGCATATTCTTTAAATCATCATTAATAATCTCCAATTTTTCAGTCAAACTATTAAATTCCACATTCTCACTCGCCAAAGCCGCAACATTTTTTTGTATTTCTACACCAATAATTAAACTAGCCGGAACTTTTGCCGAAAGTAACACAGGAATAATTCCATTACCGGTACACAAATCAACAACCTTTGCCCCTTCTTTGCAATGCACAAAATTCGCAAGCATAACAGCATCAATTCCAAAACAAAACATATCCGTATCTTGAATTAATTTAAGTCCGTCTATTCCCAAATCATCAATTCTTCTCATTATTACCTTCCTTGCTAACAGCAAAATGCCCCATAATTTTTATTAC